>NZ_JBVJSQ010000001.1:769437-1045732 GCF_055606485.1 Streptomyces sp. NPDC037083
CGCCAACGCCACCGAGTGCTCCCAGTGCGAGGACCACGTCCCGTCGGTCGTGATGACCGTCCAGTCGTCCTCCAGGACCTCGGTCCGGGGAGTGCCGAGCGACACCATCGGCTCGATGGCGAGGCAGAAGCCGGGCACCAGCTTCGGCCCCTTGCCCCGCCGGCGGTCGACGTAGTTCAGCAGATGCGGGTCCATGTGCATCTCGGTGCCGATGCCGTGGCCGCCGTAGTCCTCGATGATGCCGTAGCGCCCGCCGCCGGGCTTCGGCTGGCGGCGGATGTACGTCTCGATGGCCCGTGACACGTCCACCAGCCGGTTGCCCGCCTTCATGGCCGCGATGCCCGCCCACATCGACTCCTCCGTCACCCGGGAGAGCTCGACCAGCTCAGGGGCGTGACCGGAGCCGACGAACGCCGTGTAGGCCGCGTCGCCGTGCCAGCCGTCCACGATCGCGCCGCAGTCGATGGAGATGACGTCGCCGTCCTTGAGCACGACGTCGTCGGAGGGGATGCCGTGGACCACGACGTCGTTCACGGACGTGCAGATGGTGGCCGGGAAGCCGCCGTAGCCCAGGAAGTTCGACTTCGCGCCGTTCTCCGCGAGGACCTTGCGGGCGACCTCGTCGAGGTCCTTCGTCGTCGCCCCCGGCACCGCCGCTTCGCACGTGGCCGCGTGGATGGCGGCGACGACCAGCCCCGCCTCACGCATCTTCGCGATCTGCTCGGGGGTCTTGATCTGCACCATGATGGGTTGCGCCTCCTGGGCCACTGGTATCGCGACGCTCCAGGATACGCGTACGCACTGGCGTACGCCGAAGCGGCTGAGGCGACGCGTGCGCCGCCACCACGCAGAACGCCCGGCCGGGAAACCCGGCCGGGCGTCTGCACGAACTGCTCGCCGCGTCACACGGCGATGGTGCGCTTCGAGCGCTCTACTTGTCGTCCCCGTCGCGCCGGAGAGCCTCCATGGCGCGAGCCGTGACCTCGTCCACCTTGCCCAGCGCCGAGATCGTGGCCACCAGGCCCTGGGCCTTGTAGTAGTCGATGATCGGCTCGGTCTGCGTGTGGTAGACCTCCAGCCGGGTCCGGACGGTCTCCTCGGAGTCGTCGTCCCGCTGGTACAGCTGACCGCCGCAGACGTCGCAGACGCCCTCCGCCTTCGGCGGGCTGTAGGTGACGTGGAAGACGTGGCTGGAGTCCTTGCGGCAGATGCGCCGACCGGCGATCCGCTTGACGACCTCTTCCTCGGGGACTTCCAGGTCCAGCACCGCGTCCAGCTTCATGCCCTCGGACTGCAGCACCTCGTCGAGCGCCTCGGCCTGGGACACGTTGCGCGGGAAGCCGTCCAGCAGGAAGCCGCGCTCGGCGTCCGGCTGCTCCATGCGGTCCTTGGCCATCGCGATGGTGACCTCGTCCGGCACCAGATTGCCCGCGTCCATGTAGGACTTGGCGAGCTTACCGAGCTCCGTCTGCTGGCTGATGTTGGCCCGGAACAGGTCGCCCGTGGAGATGTGCGGGATCGACAGGTTCTTGGCCAGGAACGCGGCCTGCGTCCCCTTACCGGCACCCGGCGGCCCGACGAGCACGATTCGCATCAGCGGAGGAACCCTTCGTAATTGCGCTGCTGGAGCTGGCTCTCGATCTGCTTCACCGTCTCGAGACCCACACCCACGATGATCAGGATGCTGGTCCCGCCGAACGGGAAGTTCTGGTTTGCATTGAAACCAACCAACGCCATCGTCGGTACGAGAGCGATCAGACCCAGATACAGCGAACCCGGCCAGGTGATCCGGTTGAGCACGTACGACAGGTACTCAGCGGTCGGCCGGCCAGCCCGGATGCCCGGGATGAAGCCACCATACTTCTTCATGTTGTCGGCGACTTCCTCGGGGTTGAAGGAGATCGCGACGTAGAAGAAAGCGAAGAAAACGATCAGCAGGAAGTAGATGCTGATGTAGATCGGGTGGTCGCCCTTGGTCAGGTTTGTCTCGATCCAGGTCTTCCACGCGGAGGTGCCGCTGGAGAACTGGGCGACGAGCGCCGGGATGTAGAGCAGCGACGAGGCGAAGATGACCGGAATCACACCGGCCTGGTTCACCTTCAGCGGGATGTACGTCGAGGTGCCGCCGTAGGACCGGCGGCCGATCATGCGCTTCGCGTACTGGACGGGGATCCGGCGCTGGGCCTGCTCGACGAAGACCACCAGGCCGACCATGACCAGGCCGACCAGGACGACGGTGCCGAACTCGATCCAGCCGCCCGCCAGCGTGCCCTGCTTCTTGATGGCCCACAGCGCGGAGGGGAACGTCGCGGCGATCGAGATGAACATCAGGATCGACATGCCGTTGCCGATGCCGCGGTCGGTGATGAGCTCGCCGAGCCACATGACCATGGCCGTGCCGGCCGTCATGCAGATGACCATCACGATCGTGGTGAAGATCGCACGGTCCGGGACGATGCTCGAGGCGACCGTGCAGCCGGAGAACAGGGCGCCGCTGCGGGCGGTGGCCACCAGGCCGGTGCCCTGCAGGATGGCGAGGGCCACCGTCAGGTAACGCGTGTACTGGGTGATCTTCGCGGTGCCGGCCTGACCCTCCTTCTTCAGGGCTTCCAGGCGCGGGATGACCACGGTCAGCAGCTGGAGGATGATGCTCGCCGTGATGTACGGCATGATCCCCAGCGCGAAGATGGTGATCTGCAGCAGCGCACCGCCGCTGAACATGTTCACCAGACCGAAGATTCCCTGGTTGCCGGACGCTTCGTCCACACAGCGCTGAACGGACGTGTAGTCGACGCCGGGGATCGGGATGTGCGTTCCGACCCGGTAGACCACGATGATCCCGAGCGTGAAGAGCAGCTTCTTGCGCAGGTCGGGCGTCTTGAACGCCCGGGCGAACGCGGTGAGCACGGTGCCTCCTGCGACCCCCGCGCATCTGCGTCAAGGGTGACGGTCTTGAGGGGCCAATAAAAACAACGACAACGACAACGACATGAGTAACGGTCGACTGCCGCTCAAGGTGCCCCCTTGGGAGAACCTTGTGAAAAGTGGGCAGTGCTGGTCACCATACCCGCGACACACCTGCCCTAGGAACGACCAACCGGGGATACCCCATTTGTGGGGCATCCCCGGTCGGGATCGCTCAAGTCATCGAGACGCCTGAGATGTTCAGACGAGCTCGGTGACGGTACCGCCGGCGGCGGTGATCTTCTCCTTGGCGGAGCCGGAGACGGCGTCGACCGTCACCTGCAGCGCCACGGAGATCTCGCCCTGGCCGAGGACCTTGACGAGGCTGTTCTTGCGAACGGCACCCTTGGCGACGAGCCCCTCGACGGTGACCTCGCCACCCTCCGGGTACAGCGCGCCCAGCTTGTCGAGGTTCACGACCTGGAACTCGGTCTTGAACGGGTTCCGGAAGCCCTTGAGCTTCGGAAGGCGCATGTGGAGGGGCATCTGCCCACCCTCGAAGCGCTCCGGAACCTGGTAACGGGCCTTCGTGCCCTTGGTACCACGACCGGCCGTCTTACCCTTCGACGCCTCACCACGACCCACACGGGTCTTCGCGGTCTTGGCGCCCGGGGCGGGACGGAGGTTGTGGATCTTGAGCGGGTTGTTCTCCGCCATGATCAGTCGACCTCCTCGACCGTCACGAGGTGGCGGACGGTGTGCACCATGCCGCGGAACTCGGGGCGGTCCTCCTTGACGACCACGTCGTTCAGGCGCTTGAGCCCGAGCGAACGCAGGGTGTCACGGTGGTTCTGCTTGCTGCCGATGTACGACTTCGTCTGCGTGATCCTGAGCTGAGCCATTACGCAGCACCAGCCCCGGCACGCGCACGAAGCAGAGCCGCGGGAGCGACGTCCTCGAGGGGCAGACCACGGCGAGCCGCGATCTCCTCGGGACGCTGCAGGCCCTTCAGGGCCTCCACGGTCGCGTGCACGATGTTGATCGCGTTCGACGAGCCGAGCGACTTCGACAGGATGTCGTGAACGCCGGCGCACTCGAGCACGGCACGCACCGGGCCACCGGCGATAACGCCGGTACCGGGGGAAGCAGGCTTGAGCAGGACGACGCCCGCGGCCTTCTCGCCCGTGATCGGGTGCGGGATGGTGCCCTGGATGCGGGGGACCTTGAAGAAGTGCTTCTTGGCCTCTTCAACACCCTTGGCGATCGCGGCCGGCACCTCCTTGGCCTTGCCGTAACCGACACCGACGGTGCCGTCACCATCGCCCACCACGACCAGCGCGGTGAAGCTGAAGCGACGACCACCCTTCACAACCTTGGCGACACGGTTGATCGCGACGACGCGCTCAACGTACGCGGTCTTCTCGGCGGCAGCAGCGCCGCCGTCACGGCCCTTCCGGTCCCGCCGCTCGCCGCCACCGGCACCGCCACCGCGGCGCTGGGGTCCAGCCATTGGAATTACCTCTCTCTGTTTCCGCTAGCTACGGAACCGGCTCAGAACTTGAGCCCGGCCTCGCGGGCGGCGTCCGCCAGGGCGGCAATGCGCCCGGCGTACTGGTTACCACCACGGTCGAACACGACTGCCTCGACACCGGCGGCCTTGGCCCGCTCGGCGACCAGGGCGCCGACCTGCTTCGCCTGGGCGCTCTTGTCGCCCTCGGCACCGCGGATCGAGGTGTCCAGCGTGGACGCCGAGGCCACGGTGTGGCCCTTGAGGTCGTCGATCACCTGCGCCACGATGTGGCGGTTGGAGCGGGTAACGACCAGACGGGGACGCTCCGCCGTACCGGAGATCCGCTTGCGGATCCGGATGTGACGGCGCTTGATCGCGGCGCGCTTGTAGGCGTCGCCCTTCAGGATCTTCTGCCCGTATGCCATGGCTTACTTACCCGCCTTTCCGACCTTGCGGCGGATGACTTCGCCCTCGTACTTGACACCCTTGGCCTTGTACGGGTCGGGCTTGCGCAGCTTGCGGATGTTGGCCGCAACCTCGCCGACCTTCTGCTTGTCGATGCCCTCGACCTGGAAGCGGGTCGGGGTCTCCACCTTGAAGGTGATGCCCTCGGGCGCCTCGACGGTGATCGGGTGGCTGTAACCGAGCGCGAACTCGAGGTTCGAGCCCTTCGCGGTCACGCGGTAACCGACACCACTGATCTCGAGCTTCTTCACGTAACCCTGGGTCACGCCGGTGATCATGTTCGCCACCAGCGTGCGGGACAGGCCGTGCAGGGCCTTGCTCTGACGCTCGTCGTTGGGGCGGGTGACGTTCAGAACGCCGTCCTCACCCTTGGCGATCTCGATCGGCGCAACGACGGTGTGGGTCAGCGAGCCCTTGGGGCCCTTGACCGAGACCGTCTGGCCGTCGATGGTGACGTCCACGCCGGCGGGAACCGTGATGGGGAGCTTGCCAATGCGCGACATAGCTGTTTCCTCCGTTCCCTTCCGCTACCAGACGTAGGCGAGAACTTCTCCGCCTACGCCCTTCTTGCCGGCCTGCTTGTCGGTGAGGAGACCGTGCGACGTGGAGATGATCGCCACGCCGAGGCCACCGAGCACCTTGGGCAGGGAGGTGGACTTCGCGTAAACCCGGAGACCGGGCTTGGAGATCCGCTTGATGCCCGCGATGGAGCGCTCACGGTTCGGGCCGAACTTGAGCTCGAGAACGAGGTTCTTGCCGACCTCGGCGTCCTCGACCTTCCAGCCCGTGATGAAGCCCTCCTGCTGGAGGATCTCCGCGATGTGAGACTTGATCTTCGATGCCGGCATCGTCACGGAGTCGTGGTACGCCGAGTTCGCGTTCCGCAGACGCGTAAGCATGTCTGCGATCGGATCAGTCATGGTCATGAATTGGCCTGTGGCCTCTCTCGCCGGGGTTTCCTGGTGCGCCATCCCTCTCCCCGATCCGAGACGGGACGGGTGCGGCGCGGTGGACCTACGGCGTAGTAAGTCGTACGGGCGTCAGGCGCCCAACCCTCCCAGCCTAAGCCATGGAGAGGAGGGCGCCTGACACGCCCATTGCTTACCGAGAGCCTCCGGAACCCCTAATAAGGGGTTTACCAGGAGCTCTTGGTCACGCCCGGCAGCTCGCCGCGGTGAGCCATCTCACGAAGGCACACACGGCACAGGCCGAACTTGCGGTACACGGAGTGCGGACGACCGCAGCGCTGGCAGCGGTTGTAAGCGCGCACAGCGAACTTGGGCTTGCGAGCAGCCTTTGCGATCAGAGCCTTCTTCGCCATCTCGCTCACGCCTCCTTGAAGGGGAAGCCGAGGTGACGAAGGAGCGCGCGGCCCTCAGCGTCGTTGGTCGCCGTGGTGACCACGGTGATGTCCATACCCCGGACACGGTCGATCTTGTCCTGGTCGATCTCGTGGAACATGACCTGCTCCGTGAGACCGAAGGTGTAGTTGCCACGGCCGTCGAACTGCTTGGGGGACAGACCACGGAAGTCGCGGATGCGCGGGAGCGCGAGCGACAGGGTGCGGTCCAGGAACTCCCACATGCGGTCGCCACGAAGCGTGACGTGGGCACCGATCGGCTGGCCCTCACGCAGCTTGAACTGCGCGATGGACTTACGGGCCTTGGTGACGGCCGGCTTCTGACCGGTGATCGTGGTGAGGTCGCGGATGGCGCCCTCGATCAGCTTGGAGTCGCGGGCGGCGTCGCCCACACCCATGTTGACCACGATCTTGACGAGGCCGGGGATCTGCATGACGTTCTCGTAGGAGAACTCCTCACGCAGCTTGCCCGCGATCTCCTCGCGGTACTTCGTCTTCAGACGCGGAGTGGTGGTGGTAGCCATCAGATGTCCTCACCCGTCCGCTTGGCAACGCGGATCTTGTTGCCCTCGTCGTCGAAGCGGTAACCGACGCGCGTGACGACCTTGTTGCCGTCCTTCTCCACGACCAGCTGAACGTTGGACACGTGGATCGGGGCCTCGGTGGTCACGATGCCGCCGGCCTGCGAGCCCTTGGCGGTCGGACCGGCCTTCGTGTGCTTCTTGACCCGGTTGACACCCTCGACCAGGACGCGGTCCTCGCGGGGGAAGGCCGCGATGACCTTGCCCTGCTTGCCCTTGTCCTTGCCCGTGATGACCTGGACCAGGTCGCCCTTCTTGATCTTCATGCTTACAGCACCTCCGGAGCCAGCGAGATGATCTTCATGAACTTCTTCTCGCGCAGCTCACGCCCGACCGGGCCGAAGATGCGGGTGCCGCGAGGGTCGCCGTCGTTCTTCAGAATGACGGCGGCGTTCTCGTCGAAGCGGATGTACGAGCCGTCCGGACGGCGGCGCTCCTTGACGGTGCGAACGATGACCGCCTTGACGACGTCACCCTTCTTCACGTTGCCACCGGGGATCGCGTCCTTGACGGTGGCGACGATGACGTCACCGATGCCCGCGTAGCGGCGACCGGAGCCACCGAGCACACGGATGCAAAGGATTTCCTTCGCACCAGTGTTGTCGGCGACACGCAGTCGCGACTCCTGCTGGATCACGTCTATCTCCTGTTTGTCTGCCGGTTCCCGGCAGGGGCCGCCTCGTTACGAGGTGGAGCCCCTGCCGAGCCTGGCGGAACTGTCCTGCGGGGCCCCTACATTTTTTTAGGGCCGCAGGAAATTACTTGGCCTTCTCGAGGATCTCGACGACGCGCCAGCGCTTCGTCGCGGACAGCGGCCGGGTCTCCGCAAGGAGGACACGGTCGCCGACGCCCGCGGCGTTCTGCTCGTCGTGAGCCTTGAGCTTGTTCGTACGGCGGATGACCTTGCCGTACAGCGCGTGCTTCACACGGTCTTCGACGGCGACGACGACGGTCTTGTCCATCTTGTCGCTGACGACCAGACCCTCACGGGTCTTACGGAAGCCACGGGCCTCGGTGTTCTCAGTCACGTTGCTCTCGCTCATCAGGCGCTCTCCACCGTCTCGATGCCCAGCTCGCGCTCACGCATCAGGGTGTAGATCCGCGCGATGTCCTTACGGACGGCCTTGAGCCGACCGTGGTTCTCGAGCTGACCCGTCGCCGCCTGGAAGCGGAGGTTGAACAGCTCTTCCTTGGCTTCGCGGAGCTTCGCCAGAAGCTCCTCGTCACCCAGTTCGCGCAGCTCGGACGCCTTGGTACCGGCCGACATCACGCTTCACCTGCCTCGCGCTTGACGATCCGGCACTTCATCGGCAGCTTGTGAGCGGCGCGAGTCAGGGCCTCACGGGCGATCTTCTCGTTGGGGTAGGACAGCTCGAACATGACCCGGCCCGGGTGCACGTTCGCGATCCACCACTCCGGAGAACCCTTACCGGAACCCATGCGGGTCTCGGCAGGCTTCTTCGTGAGCGGGCGGTCCGGGTAGATGTTGATCCAGACCTTGCCGCCACGCTTGATGTGGCGGGTCATCGCGATACGGGCCGCCTCGATCTGGCGGTTGGTCACGTACGCCGGCGTGAGGGCCTGAATGCCGTACTCGCCGAACGCGACCGTCGTACCGCCCTTGGCCTGACCACGGCGCTTCGGGTGGTGCTGCTTGCGGTGCTTGACCCTACGGGGGATCAGCATGTCGGTCAGGCCTCCGTTCCGGTGCTCTCAGCCGGAGCGGCAGCCGGAGCCTCGGCCTTGGGGGCCTCGGCAGCGGGAGCCTGCTGCGGCTTACGACCGCGACCGCCACGCTCGCCGCCGCGGCCACCACGGCCGGCCGGGCGGTCAGCGCCGCCACGGGCCGGGCGGTTGCCGGCGCGGGCAGCAGCGTTCTCGGCGCGGACCTCGGCGATGTTCTTGACATCGCCCTTGTAGATCCAGACCTTCACGCCGATGCGGCCGAAGGTCGTCTTGGCCTCGAAGAAGCCGTAGTCCACGTTCGCGCGGAGCGTGTGCAGGGGCACACGGCCCTCGCGGTAGAACTCCGAGCGGGACATCTCGGCGCCGCCGAGGCGGCCACCGCACTGGATCTTGATGCCCTTGGCGCCCGCCTTCATCGCCGACTGCATGCTCTTACGCATGGCGCGACGGAAGGAGACGCGGGAGGACAGCTGCTCGGCGACGGCCTGGGCCACCAGCTGAGCGTCGACCTCGGGGTTCTTGACCTCGAGGATGTTCAGCTGGACCTGCTTCTTGGTCAGCTTCTCCAGGTCGCCGCGGATACGGTCGGCCTCGGCGCCGCGGCGGCCGATGACGATGCCCGGACGCGCGGTGTGGATGTCGACGCGGACACGGTCACGGGTGCGCTCGATCTCAACCTTCGAGATGCCGGCGCGCTCCATGCCGGACGTCATCATCCGACGGATGGCGACGTCTTCCTTGACGTATTCCTTGTACGACTTGTCGGCGTACCAGCGGGACTTGAAGTCCGTGGTGATGCCGAGCCGGAACCCATGCGGGTTAACCTTCTGGCCCATTACCGGGTCCCTTCCTTGCTGCTGACGACCACGGTGATGTGGCTGGTCCGCTTGCGGATCCGGTAGGCGCGGCCCTGGGCGCGCGGACGGAACCGCTTCAGGGTCGGGCCCTCGTCGACGTACGCCTCGGAGATGTAGAGGCTGTCGGCGTCAGTGTGGTCGTAGTTGTGCGCGGCGTTGGCAATGGCGCTGTCCAGCACCTTGCCGACCGGCACGCTCGCGGCCTGCGGGGCGAAACGCAGGACCGCCTGAGCCTCCGTGGCGTCCATGCCACGGATAAGGTCCACCACCCGGCGGGCCTTCATGGGCGTGACGCGGATGTACCGCGCCTGGGCCCTGGCTTCCATGGTTGTCCTTCCAGTGTCTGTCATGGTCATTCCACCCCGCTACTAGCGGCGCTTCGACTTCCGGTCGTCCTTGACGTGACCCCGGAAGGTGCGCGTCGGCGAGAACTCGCCGAGCTTGTGGCCGACCATCGACTCGGTGACAAACACCGGAATGTGGGTCTTGCCGTTGTGCACCGCGATCGTGTGGCCCAGCATGCTGGGAATGATCATCGAGCGACGGGACCAGGTCTTGATGACGTTCTTGGAACCGGCTTCGTTCTGGGCGTCCACCTTCTTCACGAGGTGGTCGTCGACGAAGGGCCCCTTCTTGAGACTGCGCGGCATCTAAACCCGCTCCTAGCGCTTCTTGTTCGTCTTGCGGCGGCGGACGATGTACTTGTTCGAAGCCTTCTTCGGCGAACGAGTACGACCCTCCTTCTGACCCCAGGGGCTGACCGGGTGGCGACCACCGGAGGTCTTGCCCTCACCACCACCGTGCGGGTGGTCAACCGGGTTCATCGCCACACCGCGAACGGTCGGGCGGACGCCCAGCCAGCGCTTGCGGCCGGCCTTGCCCCAGTTGATGTTGCTCTGCTCGGCGTTGCCGACCTCGCCGACCGTGGCGCGGCAGCGCTGGTCGACCAGGCGGATCTCACCGGACGGCATGCGGAGGTGGGCCATCGAGCCCTCCTTCGCGAGCAGCTGCACGGAGGCACCGGCGGAGCGGGCGAACTTGGCGCCGCCACCGGGACGGAGCTCGATCGCGTGGATCGTGGTACCGACCGGGATGTTGCGGAGCGCCAGGTTGTTGCCCGGCTTGATGTCGGCCCCGGGACCGTTCTCCACGCGGTCGCCCTGCTGCAGGTTGCGCGGGGCGAGGATGTAGCGCTTCTCGCCGTCGGCGTAGTGCAGCAGCGCGATGCGCGCGGTGCGGTTGGGGTCGTACTCGATGTGCGCGACCTTCGCCGGCACGCCGTCCTTGTCGTGACGACGGAAGTCGATCACTCGGTAGGCGCGCTTGTGTCCGCCACCCTGGTGGCGAACGGTCACACGACCGGCGTTGTTACGGCCGCCCTTGCTGTGCAGCGGGCGGACCAGCGACTTCTCCGGCGTGGACCGCGTGACCTCGACGAAGTCGGCGACGCTGGAGCCACGACGGCCCGGCGTAGTCGGCTTGTACTTGCGGATTCCCATTTTTCAGTCCTCGTCCGATATCGGACGATCCGGACCGCCCTCAGGCGGTCGGACCGCCGAAGATGTCGATACGGTCGCCCTCAGCAAGGGTCACGATCGCGCGCTTGGTGCCGGCACGCTGACCGAAACCGGTCTTCGTGCGCTTGCGCTTGCCGATGCGGTTGATCGTGTTGACCCCGGTGACCTTGACCGAGAAGACCGCCTGGACGGCCTGCTTGATCTGGGTCTTGTTGGCGTTCGGGTCGACGATGAACGTGTACTTGTTCTCGTCGAGGAGCGCGTAGCTCTTCTCCGACACGACCGGCTTCAGCAGCACGTCACGGGGGTCCGTGTACGCCTTGCTGGGCGCGGTGACGACGGTGTTCTTGCCCTCGGCCTCGTGGCGCTTCGCCTTGGCGACGCGCGCGGCCTTGGCGGCCTTGGCCGCCTTGGAGGCGATGCTCGGGTGACGCGTAGCCATCAGGCGTCACTCCCTTCGGTGTCGTTGGCCTTGTTCGGGCCGGACACGAAGGACTCAAGAGCGGCCTGGGTGAAGACCACGTCGTCCGAGACGATCACGTCGTACGTGTTCAGCTGGCCCGGCTCCAGGATGTGCACCTGGGGCAGGTTGCGGGCGGACAGCCACGCGGCCTCGTCGGCACGGTCGACGACCAGGAGCAGGTTCTTGCGCTCCGAGATCTTGCCGAACAGCGTGCGAGCGGCCTTGGTGGAGGGGGTCTCGCCCTCGATCACGCCGGTGACGACGTGAATGCGGTTGTGGCGGGCCCGGTCGGTGAGGGCGTGACGCAGAGCGGCAGCCTTCATCTTCTTCGGGGTCCGCTGCGAGTAGTCACGCGGCACGGGACCGTGCACGACGCCACCACCGGCGAACTGCGGCGCGCGGGTCGAGCCCTGGCGCGCGCGGCCGGTGCCCTTCTGACGGTAAGGCTTCTTACCGCCACCGCGAACCTCGCCGCGGGTCTTGGTCTTGTGCGTGCCCTGACGGGCAGCCGCGTTCTGCGCGACGACGACCTGGTGGATCAGCGGGATGCTGATCTTCTCCACGCCGAAGATCTCCGCGGGGAGCTCGACGCTTCCGGTCTTCTCGCCTGCAGGCGAAAGGATGTCAACAGTGCTCATCGGTTACCTCAGGCCCCCTTGGCCGCAGTGCGGACCAGGACGAGGCCGCCGTTCGGACCGGGGACAGCGCCCTTGATGAGCAGCAGACCCTTCTCCGCGTCAACGGCGTGGACGGTCAGGTTCTGGGTGGTGACACGCTCGTTGCCCATGCGACCCGCCATGCGGAGGCCCTTGAACACGCGGCCCGGGGTGGCGCAGCCACCGATGGAACCGGGCGAGCGGTGCTTGCGCTGGGTGCCGTGACCGGCGCCGAGGCCCTTGAAGTTGTGACGCTTCATGACACCGGCGAAGCCCTTGCCCTTGCTCTTGCCGGTCACGTCGACCTTCACGCCGGCCTCGAACACCTCAGCGGTGATCTCCTGGCCCAGCGTGTACTCGGAGGCGTCCGCGGTGCGGATCTCGACGAGGTGGCGACGGGGGGTGACGTCGGCCTTGGCGAAGTGACCCTTGAGGGGCTTGTTCACCTTGCGCGGGTCGATCTCGCCGAAGGCGATCTGGACCGACTCGTAGCCGTCACTGTCGTTCGTACGGACCTGGGTCACGACGTTGGGGCCGGCCTTGACGACGGTGACCGGAACAACACGGTTGTTCTCGTCCCACACCTGCGTCATGCCGAGCTTCTCGCCCAGGATGCCCTTGATCTGCTTAGCCATTCTCAGATCACCAGCCCTCAGAGCTTGATCTCGATGTCGACACCGGCCGGGAGGTCGAGTCGCATCAGAGAGTCAACGGTCTTGGGGGTCGGGTCGAGAATGTCGATCAGGCGCTTGTGCGTGCGCATCTCGAAGTGCTCGCGCGAGTCCTTGTACTTGTGCGGCGACTTGATGACGCAGTACACGTTCTTCTCAGTGGGCAGCGGCACCGGGCCCGCGACCGACGCACCAGTGCGGGTCACCGTCTCGACGATCTTCTTCGCCGAGCTGTCGATGACCTCGTGGTCGTAGGCCTTGAGCCGGATGCGGATCTTCTGTCCCGCCATGGCTACTCAGTAGTCCTGTCTCTTCTAACGCTCTGGAACCGGGTGTCCCGTTCACTCGATCCTCCGACCCACGCGGTCGGGTGTGTCGCGCTCTCACTGACACAGATGCCCCTTGTTCGAACATCCCTGCTGGGAAAGCACGGCCCTTCCGGAACCGCAAGCCGGGGACGAAAGGTCCACCGGGTGCCTGGTCGGCGCCGCACTGACACTTCCCGAAAGATTCCCGTACGTCCGCCCCAGCGCTGCCATCAGGCAGTTAGGGCGACGAGTACTGTGGGACTCGCTTCCGGTCCTCCCGGCGGGAGGCGCGCAGCATCAACACTCGACCGAGCAACTCCGACAGTCTGCCATATGGGGCAGGGGCCTGGCCAATCGGGCCGGAGAGAATACCCCGGACGTGACGCAGGTCAAACGCGGCCCACGGCGCGCCGCTCCCGGAGGCTTCGGCGGGGGCTCGCTACTCAGGTGGAACGGGCCTCGCACATGAGTACGCGCCCCGATGTCCGGGCCGGCCGGCGCTGGTGAAGTGGCCCTCATGACGACGCACGACACCGCGCCTCGACGCCCGGCCGACCACCCGACCTGGTGGAGGATCCCCCTGGTCGCCTCCGCGGTCGGCCTGCCGGTCCTCGCACTGGAGTACAGCATGGTCCGGGCACAGGGCGGCATGGGCCAGTACGGAGCGGCGCTCTACTGGGCGCTCGCGCTGTTCGCCGCGGCCTGGGCGCCGCCCCACCGCCGCTCCTTCAGGACACTCCGCATCCTGGCGGCCGGGGCGGCCCTGGCGATCACGCTCCTGCCGGTGGTGCTCCTGCTGCTACTGGGCGTGATGATGTCCGGCTGACGCGTAGGCCACGAACTCCGTCCAGGCGGCCGAGGCGACCTGGAAGGTGGGGCCGCCTTCCGCGTTCTTGCTGTCCCGGACGTGGATGACGGCGGGGGCGGCGGCCACCTGTCCGCCGCGGACGCGGAGCACCTGGCTCCCGGAGTCGCCGCCTGGCTGGAGCGGGACGTCGGCCCCGCGGCCGTGGTGCAGGCCCTCACCGCCGACCTCCCGGCAGACCCGCTGCGCAGACCGGCCGCCCTCCTGGCCCACCGCCTCGCCGCCCAGTTGCCGCCCCCACCGCCCTTCCGGGCGCCGCCGGAGGCTCCACCGCCGGTGCGAGGCCCGCTCCCCACCTGCGACGGCTGCGACCGTCCCTTCCGCTCACCGACGCGAGGACTCTGCCGCGACTGCCGAACCGATCACCCGGAGGCCGCCTAGCATGAGCGTGACGATCCTTGCCCCTGGGCACAGACGACGAGGAGCGAGCGCCATGACCATCGCCTCGGACAACACTCAGCAGGGCGTCTCCCTCCTCTACCGGGCCATGCGGGACTTCGTGGAGTCGGCGGACGACAACCTCCCCGGCAGGTTCGAGATCACCAAGGAAGGGATCGTCCTCGACATGATGTCGCCCACGAGGCCGCACGAGCTCACCGTGCTGCGCGTCCGGAAGCGACTGGAAAAGGCGATGCCGGACGAGATCGTGGCCCAAACCATCACATCGGGACGGCGCATGATGCCCTCGGGTTCGTCCTCCACGTCGGGCTCACCGGTGTGATCGCCGAGGCGGACATGGAAGGAGAGGGCTCCTTCGATGCCCGGTCGCTCGTCGCCGCCATCGAGGTCGTCTCGCGCTCCAACCCGGACAACGACTGGGTGAGCAAGGCACGCGACTACCCGCTGATGGGCATCCCCGTCTACGCGATCTTCGACCCACGCACCGGTACGGGCGCGGTCCACACAGACATCCACTCCACCCCCGACGGCCCTCGCTACGCGACCCGCAAGGACTTCGTCTACGGCGAGGACGTCACCATCGCCGACTGGACGATCTCCACGGAAGGGCTCCCCCTGTACGGCGGCGCGTGATCAGGCTCGCGCCCGCGTGAACGCCGTCTCCAGGCCCCGCTTCACCGCTCCCGCCGCCGGCCGCTCCACGAACCGGTGCACCGCCCAGCTGAGCAGCAGGAAGGCGGCCAGCACCGACCCGACCAGCAGCCGCGCGTCCATCTCGTCCCGCAGGCGGCTGATCACCGCCGTGCCCGCCGCGTAGTGCGTCAGGTAGAGGGGATACGTCAGGCTTCCTGCCGTCGCCAGCCATCGCCACCGGACGCGGTCCGTCCAGCCGAGCGCCACCGCCACCATCACCAGCAGGAACACGGTGAAGATCAGCACCGCGCCCCGCCAGCCGGACACGTGCTCGACCTCGTCGATCCGGTCGCCCAGTTCCTTCTGGGCCATCAGCCAGGCCATGCCGAGAACGCCCCACAGCAGCAGGTCCTGACCGAAGCGGTGCATCAGGTACAGGGCCAGGCCGGCGATGAAGTACCAGGCGCCCTCGGGGTTCGCGAACAGTTCCAGCAGTGGGAGGTCCGCCACCGGCGCCAGCATCGCCGCCGCGCCCCAGACGCAGCAGAACAGCACCACCTTGCGGTAGGTCAGCCCCGTCCACACCACCGCCAGGAAGAGGAGGTAGAAACGCAGCTCCGACCAGAGCGTCCAGTACACGCCGTCGACGTTGCGCACCCCCGAACCCGACTGCAGCATCGTCAGGTTGAGCAGCACGTCCCGGAGGCGGAGCCGCTCCCACACGCCGGGCAACGCCACCAGCACGCCCGTCGTGAACAGGACCGCGAACCAGTAGGCCGGGTAGAGGCGGATCACCCGCGACACGAAGAACTGCCTGGGCGTGCGCCCCCAGCACGACATGCAGATGACGAAGCCGCTGATCACGAAGAAGATCTCGACGCCGATCCAGCCGTAGGCTGCCGCATGGAACGCCGTCGGCATGATCTCCGAGACCGGCCGGCCCCAGATCGGGTTGCCCGGCCGGTTCACGCGGGCCGTGCCGGCGTAGTGGTGCGCCGCCACCATGAGCGCCGCCAGCAGACGGATGCCGTCGACGGCGTGCAGGCGGGGGCGCTCCCGCCCCCGGCCGCGGGCGTCGGGGGCCACGGGGCGGTGCTCCGGCTGCGCGATGAGCGGTGGGAGGGCCAGGCCAGTCACCCTGGTGACACTACGACGGCCACAACCACCCCACAGGGAGCAGACAGGATCAATCCGCCCACCCGACGCGCAAGGTTGACCGGCCCCTCGTCGGCCGGCCCCGGAGGGTTCCCCGACACTTCACCTGACGAGCACGCCCGCAGACGACTTCGACGATTCGAGTGAGCCCATGAGCGACAACGTCCTCTCGGTGATTCCGACCGACCCGCACTGGCAGCCCGACGAGGCCGCGGCCGACCGCGCCGCCGCGATGCTGACCCGTCTCGTTCCCGAGGACGACGGCGGTTTCGACACCGAGGTCGACGTCGACTGGTACGACGCCGTCATGGCCGTCGACTGCGGCGAGAACCTGGAGCGGATCGGCTGCCCGCGGTGCGGTGCGGACATCGCCGACGACTGGTACGGCGATCTCCTCGAGGCCCACTGCGACGACGGCTTCGCCACCCTCGACGTGGAGGTCCCCTGCTGTGGGGCGGCGACCTCGCTGGACGCGCTGGCGTACGACCGGCCGTGCGGCTTCGCGCGCTTCGAGATCGCCGTCTGGAATCCGGACCGGGAGCCGTTCGACGACGGCGAGTTGGCCGATCTCGGCAAGGCGCTCGGGCATCCCGTCCGGCAGGTCCTCGCGCGGATCTGAGTCCGTCCCCGGCGCGAGGGCCCGTACATGGCGCGAGGGCCGGGACATGGCAAGAGGACCCGTACGACCGGAGTCGTACGGGTCCTCTCAGGTGCTCAGCTCAGGCTGGAGCTACCAGGTCGAGCAACAAGACTTACTTGTTGATCTTGGTGACCTGGCCGGCGCCGACCGTCCGGCCACCCTCACGGATGGCGAACTTCAGGCCCTCTTCCATGGCGACGGGCTGGATGAGCTCCACCTTCATCTCGGTGTTGTCACCCGGCATGACCATCTCGGTGCCCTCGGGGAGGGTCACGACGCCGGTCACGTCCGTCGTACGGAAGTAGAACTGCGGACGGTAGTTGTTGAAGAAGGGGGTGTGACGACCACCCTCGTCCTTCGACAGGATGTAGGCCTGGGCCTCGAACTCGGTGTGCGGGGTGACCGAGCCCGGCTTGATGATGACCTGGCCGCGCTCGACGTCCTCGCGCTTGATGCCGCGGAGCAGCAGACCGACGTTCTCACCGGCCTGGCCCTCGTCGAGCAGCTTGCGGAACATCTCGATACCGGTGACCGTGGTGGTGGTCTTCTCGGTCTTGATGCCGATGATGTCGACGGTCTCGTTGACCTTCAGGACACCACGCTCGATACGGCCGGTGACGACCGTACCGCGACCGGTGATCGTGAAGACGTCCTCGATCGGCATGAGGAACGGCTTGTCGACGTCGCGCTCCGGCTCCGGGATGGACTCGTCGACGGCCTGCATGAGCTCCAGGACCGTGTTCGCCCACTCCGGGTCGCCCTCGAGCGCCTTGAGCGCCGAGACCTTGACGACCGGCAGGTCGTCGCCCGGGAACTCGTACTCGGAGAGGAGCTCACGGACCTCGAGCTCGACGAGCTCCAGGATCTCCTCGTCGTCCACCATGTCGGCCTTGTTCAGGGCGACGACGATGTACGGAACGCCGACCTGGCGGGCCAGGAGCACGTGCTCCTTGGTCTGCGGCATCGGGCCGTCGGTGGCGGCGACCACGAGGATGGCGCCGTCCATCTGGGCCGCACCGGTGATCATGTTCTTGATGTAGTCCGCGTGACCCGGGCAGTCGACGTGCGCGTAGTGACGCGTCTCCGTCTGGTACTCGACGTGCGCGATGGAGATGGTGATACCGCGCTGACGCTCCTCAGGAGCCTTGTCGATCTGGTCGAAGGCCGAGGCCTCGTTCAGGTCCGGGTACTTGTCGTGCAGCACCTTGGTAATGGCGGCCGTGAGGGTCGTCTTACCGTGGTCGATGTGACCGATGGTGCCGATGTTGACGTGCGGCTTAGTCCGCTCGAACTTCGCCTTCGCCACTGGGGTCCTCCTGGGAGTGGTTCTGGTACGCCTTACTTCATCGGCGCCAGGTGATCTTTGCTGTCAAAGCCCGGGCCTCGGGGCAAACATCCACGATTGCGGTTGTTTGCCCCTCGAGGCTCCGGAGTCAAGCCTAAGGCGTGTGAACGCGGTGCGTTACTCGCCCTTGGCCTTCGCGATGATCTCCTCGGCGACGTTCCGGGGAACCTCGGCGTAGGAGTCGAACTGCATCGAGTAGCTCGCGCGACCCGACGTCTTGCTGCGGAGGTCGCCGACGTAGCCGAACATCTCCGACAGGGGCACCAGGCCCTTGACGACACGGGCGCCGGCCCGCTCCTCCATGGCCTGGATCTGACCACGGCGGGAGTTGATGTCGCCGATGACCTCGCCCATGTAGTCCTCGGGCGTGGTGACCTCGACGGCCATCATCGGCTCGAGCAGCACGGGGCTGGCCTTGCGCGCGGCCTCCTTGAAGGCCTGCGAGCCGGCGATCTTGAACGCGAGCTCGGAGGAGTCGACCTCGTGGTAGCCACCGTCGAGAAGCGTGACGCGGACGCCCGTCATCTCGTAGCCCGCGAGGATGCCGAACTGCATGGCCTCCTGCGCACCGGCGTCGACCGAAGGGATGTACTCCTTCGGGATACGGCCACCGGTGACCTTGTTCACGAACTCGTACGAGGCGTCGCCGCCCTCGATCGGCTCGATCGCGATCTGCACCTTGGCGAACTGGCCGGTACCACCAGTCTGCTTCTTGTGCGTGTAGTCGACCCGGTCGACCGCCTTGCGGATGGTCTCGCGGTAGGCGACCTGCGGCTTGCCGACGTTGGCCTCGACCTTGAACTCACGGCGCATACGGTCGACCAGCACCTCGAGGTGCAGTTCGCCCATGCCGCCGATGATGGTCTGGCCGGTCTCCTCGTCCGAGTGGACCTGGAACGACGGGTCCTCCTCGGCCAGGCGCTGGATCGCGATGCCCAGCTTCTCCTGGTCGCCCTTCGACTTGGGCTCGATGGCGACCTGGATGACCGGAGCCGGGAAGTCCATGGACTCCAGGATCACGGGGGCCTTGTCGTCGCACAGCGTCTCACCGGTCGTGGTCTGCTTCAGACCCATGACGGCGACGATGTCGCCGGCGCCGACCGCGGCGATCTCCTCACGCTTGTTCGCGTGCATGCGGTAGATCTTGCCGATGCGCTCCTTCTTGCCCTTGACGGAGTTCAGCACGGCAGTGCCGGACTCCAGGCGACCGGAGTACACGCGGACGAAGGTGAGCTTGCCGAGGTGCGGGTCGCTCATGATCTTGAACGCCAGCGCCGACAGCGGCTCGTCGTCGGACGGCTTGCGCTTGACGACCTCCTCCGGGTCGTTCACGGCGTGGCCCTCGATGGCCTCGACGTCGAGCGGGGAGGGGAGGTAGCGCACGACCGCGTCGAGCAGGGGCTGAACGCCCTTGTTCTTGAACGCGGTACCGCAGAACACCGGGGTGACGGTGGTGTCCTTGGACTTGCCGGACGCGATGGTGATACGACGGATCGCGGCGTACAGCTGCTCCTCGGAAGGCTCCTCGCCCTCCAGGTACAGCTCCATGATCTCTTCGTCGTTCTCGGCGACGGCCTCGATGAGCTTGCCGCGGTACTCCTCGGCAGCCTCGGTGTGCGTGGCCGGGATGTCGACGATGTCGTACATCTCGCCCTTGGTGGCCTCGGCGGACCACACGAACGCCTTCATCGTGACCAGGTCGACGACGCCCTTGAAGTCGGCCTCGGCACCGATCGGGAGCTGCATGACGATCGGCTGCGCACCCAGGCGGTCGCTGATCATGTCGACGCAGCGGTGGAACTCGGCACCGGTCCGGTCGAGCTTGTTGACGAAGCAGATGCGCGGGACGCCGTAGCGGTCCGCCTGACGCCACACCGTCTCGGACTGGGGCTCGACGCCGGCGACGCCGTCGAACACCGTCACGGCACCGTCGAGCACACGAAGGGAACGCTCCACCTCGACGGTGAAGTCGACGTGGCCCGGCGTGTCGATGATGTTGATGGTGTGGTCGACGTCGGCGAGCGGCCAGTGACAGGTGGTGGCAGCAGACGTGATCGTGATGCCACGCTCCTGCTCCTGCTCCATCCAGTCCATGGTGGCAGCGCCGTCGTGGACCTCACCGATCTTGTACGAAACGCCGGTGTAGAACAGGATCCGCTCGGTGGTGGTCGTCTTGCCCGCGTCGATGTGGGCCATGATCCCGATGTTGCGGACCTTGGCCAGGTCAAGTGAAGTGGTAGCCATAAGGCTTCAGTCTTCTCTCGGTCTCGATGTGGGTAGCGACTACCAGCGGTAGTGCGCGAAGGCCTTGTTGGACTCGGCCATCTTGTGGGTGTCCTCGCGCTTCTTCACAGCGGCGCCGAGGCCGTTGGACGCGTCGAGAAGCTCGTTGAGCAGGCGCTCGGTCATGGTCTTCTCGCGACGGGCGCGGGAGTAGCCCACGAGCCAGCGCAGCGCCAGGGTGCTCGCGCGACCCGGCTTGACCTCGACCGGAACCTGGTAGGTCGCGCCACCGACACGGCGGGACTTGACCTCGATGGTCGGCTTGATGTTCTCGAGAGCGCGCTTCAGCGTGATGACCGGGTCGTTGCCGGTCTTCTCGCGCAGGCCCTCCATGGCGCCGTAGACGATGCGCTCGGCGGTGGAGCGCTTGCCGTTCAGCAGCACCTTGTTGATGAGCGACGTGACAAGAGGAGAACCGTAGACCGGGTCGATGATGACCGGGCGCTTCGGGGCAGGGCCCTTACGAGGCATTTCTTACTTCTCCTTCTTGGCGCCGTAGCGGCTGCGGGCCTGCTTGCGGTTCTTGACACCCTGGGTGTCGAGGGAGCCGCGGATGATCTTGTAGCGAACACCCGGCAGGTCCTTCACACGGCCACCACGCACGAGCACGATGGAGTGCTCCTGCAGGTTGTGTCCCTCACCCGGAATGTAAGCGGTGACCTCGATCCCGCTGGTCAGACGCACACGCGCGACCTTACGCAGGGCCGAGTTCGGCTTCTTCGGGGTGGTCGTGAACACACGCGTGCAGACGCCGCGACGCTGAGGGGAACCCTCGAGTGCGGGCGTCTTGTTCTTTTCGACCTTGTCCTGCCGGCCCTTACGGACCAGCTGCTGGATCGTAGGCACTACTTCTCCGGTTTCTGTGTGCCGATTTGTACAGCTAACCTGGAACTTCGCCGACCCACGCGGTCGGGTGTGTCGAACCCGCGGACTTCCGCCGCGAGGCAGAAAGAGGCGCAGATCGCGGTGGCCACTGCTTGAGACCCGAGTGCGGTTGAAGACACGCACAAGGGCCAGGGCACACCCCAGGCACAAGGTCTGAGCGTACCTAGCGCACTGACTCCGGTCAAAACAGAAGCTCCACCACCGACACGCCGGGGGCTTCAGGAGCGCTGCCTCAGCCTTTGCGCCACCGGAGCCGGAACGTCCGCGGCGCCCGCCGGGGGCGCCGCGGACGCCGGCGGCGGAACGGGGGCGGGATCGGCGGCCGCGGGAGCCGGGGCCGCCGTGTCACGGCCGACGAAGTACGTCGGACGGTTCTGCACGGCCGTGTAGATACGGCCCACGTACTCGCCGAGCAGGCCCACGCAGACCAGCTGCACGGCGCCGATGAACAGCACGCCGATGAACAGGGACGTCCAGCCGGGGACGGTGTGCTGGAAGGCGTGGGCGCTCAGCGTGTAGACCATCAGGCCGAGGCAGACCAGGAACGCGAAGCCGCCGAGCCAGGTGGCGATGCGCAGGGGCGCCGCCGAGAAGCCCGTGACGCTGTCGAGCGCCAGGCGGATCATCCGGCCCAGGGGGTACTTGCTCTGGCCCGCCGGCCGCGGTGCGCGCTCGTAGGTCACCTCTCCGCTGGGGAAGCCGAGCCACGGCACGAGGAGACGGTAGACGCGCTGCTGGTCCGGCAGCGCCTTCAAAGCGTCCACGGCCGCCCGGCTCAGCAGCCGGAAGTCACCGGCCTGGGCCGGGACGGACGGGCCCGCCAAGCGGCGGACCAGGCGGTAGTACAGGCCCGCCGTCCAGCGCTTGAACCCGGTGTCGCTGGCCCGGTCGGCGCGGATGCCGTACACGATGTCCAGGTTCTCGGCGCGGGCCAGCGCGAGCATGTCGGCGATCTTCTCGGGCGGGTCCTGCAGGTCGGCGTCGATGCTGACCACGTACGCGCCCACGGCCCGGTCGAGGCCCGCGGTGAGGGCGGCCTGGTGACCGGAGTTGCGGCGCAGGCCGATGACGCGCAGCTCCGGCCAGCCGAGCCGGAACGCGTCCAGCAGCTCGGCCGTGCGGTCGGTGCTGCCGTCGTCCACGGCGACGACCTCGTGGGGGACGCCGAGGCCCGCGAGCACCGGACGCAACCGGCTGACCAGCGCGGGCAGGACCTCTTCCTCGTTGTACATGGGTATGACGACCGACAAGACGGTCGCCGCAGCCGTGGTCGTCGGCGCTTCGGCCACCCGTCCTCCCCCTGCTGTGGCGCACATGTGCGACTCTGTTGCGATCTTATGACCGCATTCCTATGACCGAACGTCACGATCACCCGGACAGCGGCGCCGCCCCAGGACGTCCGGCGGTCGGCCGAGGGGGGACCCCAGCCATGAGCACGGCTTCCAGCGACACGGCTACGGACTCCGCCGTGCCCGACGGGCCGAAGGAGCGGTCGACGCGGCTGCGCCGCCTCACCCTGCCCGACGGTGTACGACCGTACCTCGCCCCGCTGCTCCTCTACGGCGTGACGAAGCTCGTGGGACTGACCGTGTTCGCCTGGCTGCTGGAAGCGGCCGACGAGTACCAGAAGAAGAACCCCCGCTTCGGCGGCGGCGCGCACTGGTGGGACGTGCTCGCCACCTGGGACGGCTGGTGGTACCTCCAGGTCGCCGAGAAGGGGTACGAGCCGCGCCCGCTGGTACCGCTCAGCCCGGGCGGGCTGTTCACCGTCCAGCAGAACTCGGTCGCCTTCTTCCCGCTCTTCCCGGGCCTGATCCGGGGCGTCTCCGAGATCACCGGGCTGGGCCTGTACGGCTCGGCGATGCTGGTCTCGGTCATGGCCTCCTTCGTCGCGGCCGCCGGGATCTACGCCGTGATCTCGACGCTCGCCGGGGCCCGGGCGGGCACCATCGCGGCCGGACTGTGGGCGGTGGCGCCCGGCGCCGGCGTGGAGTGGGCGGTCTACTCGGAGTCGGTGTTCGTCGCCATCGCGGCCTGGTGCTGCTACTGCGTGATGAAGCGCCGCTGGGTGGCCGCGGGACTGCTCGCCTTCCTGGCCGGGCTCAACCGGCCGACCTCCGCGGCCCTCATCGGCGCGGTCGGGCTCGCCGCGATCGTGACCCTCGCCCGGCGGGACAGCAGGCGCGAGCACGGCGTCTCCGGGCCCGTGTACGCCATGGTCGCCGCGCCGCTCGGCCTGCTGACCTACGTCACCTGGGTCGGACTCGCCTCCAACGACCTGACCGCGTACTTCACGCTCCAGCGCGAGGGGTGGGCGCACTACTTCGACTTCGGCTCCTACACCCTCGACGTGCTGGGCAACACGGCGATCGGTCGTCAGAACTACCTGTTCGCGTTCTCCGTGCCGGACCTCCTCGCCGTGCAGCTGGTGCTGGCGCTGCCCTTCCTGATCGCGCTGATGCTGCGCAGGAAGCCGCCGCTGGTGCTGGTCGCGTACACGCTGGCGAGCGTGATCACCGTGCTGGGCACACAGCAGATGTTCGGCAACACGGGGCGGTACCTGCTGCCGGTCTTCCCTCTCCTCCTGGCCCCGGCGGCGGCGATGAGCCGGCTGAAGTGGCCGAGCCTGACGGTGTTCTTCACGACGGCGGCCGTCGCCTCGGGGTGGTACGCGCACTTCGTGATCTTCGAACTGGGGATTCCGTAACCGCACGCCCGTCTCCGGACGGCACCGCAGGGGCTCACGACCGCAGGGGCTCGCGACACGCGTTCACCTTCACCGCACGCCTTCACCGCACGCCTGCCCCGCACGCCTTCACCGCACGCCTGCCCCGCCCGCCCGCACCGACGCGCCTCCCCCGTGCGGATCCGCCCGCGCCCCTTGCCCGCGTTCGTGCGCGCGCGCAAGCTGTAGCTCCTGCCGCCCCGAAGGAGAGCAGACATGGCCGACCCCGGCTTGGACGCGTTCGCCGCATGGGTCGAGGACCTCCTGCGCACACGCGGCTACGACATCGACGGCCCCCGCGGCGGCGGCAGGACGAGGATCGCCGAGGAGGCCGGGGTGCACCGCGCCGCGGTCACCCGCCTCCTGCAGCGGCGGAGCATGCCCGACCTGGAGACCACGCGCCGGCTCGCCCGCGCGCTCGGGGTGCCGGTCCGCGAGATGCTCGTCCGCTCCGGCCGACTGACCGCCGAGGAGCTGGACTCCCCGTACGGCGCTCAGGCGCCCGGCGCGGGGTCCGGTCGCCGTCCCACGCTGGAGGAGGTCGCCGACCTGCTCGGCGTGCCCCCGGAACGACGGGAGATGTTCGTCCGGGTCGCGGGACAGTTCCTGCCGGACGGACCCCGGCCCCAGGCGTAGCCGCCTCGCCCGCTGCCGCGCCCTGATTGCGTGCGCGCACGCTCGCCGTAGCCTGCATCCACCCCGGCGTTCTCCACGGTCCTCTCCACCGCCTCCCGACGGCGCGCGGCGAGCGGACCGTCCGCCGGGAGCTTTCAGGGGCGCCTGGACGCCCCTGAAAGCTCCCGGCGGCCCGGACCGCCCACGGGGACCCGGGCCCCCGCCCCGGCCACCCCGACAGGCCGCCAGGCCGCCCGTCAAGCCGCCCGCCAGGGACTGTCGCTCAGGGGCCCGCCCGTCGGGGACGGTCCCTCAGGGAACTGTTGTCAGGGACTGTCCGTCCCGGCACGCCGAAGGGCGGTCACCCCGTTGCGCAACGGGGTGACCGCCCTTCAGTACCTCAGACGTACGCCTTACTGGTTGTACGGACCGTAGTCGTAGTCCTCCAGCGGAACGGCCTGGCCGGAGCCCGTGCCGAACGGCGAGTAGTCGATGTCGTCGTAGCCGACGGCCGAGTACATCGCGGCCTTGGCCTCCTCGGTCGGCTCGACCCGGATGTTGCGGTAGCGGGACAGACCCGTACCGGCCGGGATGAGCTTACCGATGATGACGTTCTCCTTGAGGCCGATCAGGGAGTCGGACTTGGCGTTGATCGCCGCGTCCGTCAGGACCCTGGTCGTCTCCTGGAAGGACGCCGCCGACAGCCAGGACTCCGTGGCCAGCGAGGCCTTGGTGATACCCATGAGCTGCGGACGACCGGAGGCCGGGTGACCGCCCTCCTGCACCACACGACGGTTCTCGACCTCGAACTTCGAGCGCTCGACGAGCTCGCCGGGCAGCAGCTCGGCGTCGCCGGACTCGATGATCGTCACTCGGCGCAGCATCTGCCGGATGATGATCTCGATGTGCTTGTCGTGGATCGACACACCCTGCGAGTTGTACACCTTCTGGACCTCGCCGACCAGGTGGACCTGGACGGCACGCTGACCCAGGATGCGCAGCACGTCGTGCGGGTTGGTGGCACCCACGGTGAGCTTCTGGCCCACCTCGACGTGCTCGCCCTCGCTGACCAGGAGTCGGGCGCGCTTCGAGATCGGGAACGCCGTCTCGTCGCTGCCGTCGTCCGGCGTGATGACGATCTTCTTGGTCTTCTCGGTCTCCTCGATCCGCACGCGGCCAGAGGCCTCGGAGATCGGGGCGACACCCTTCGGGGTACGGGCCTCGAAGAGCTCGACGACACGCGGCAGACCCTGGGTGATGTCGTCACCGGCCACACCACCGGTGTGGAAGGTACGCATCGTCAGCTGGGTGCCGGGCTCACCGATGGACTGGGCGGCGATGATGCCGACCGCCTCACCGATGTCGACCAGCTTGCCGGTGGCCAGCGAGCGGCCGTAGCACATGGCACAGGTGCCGACCTGCGACTCACAGGTCAGGATCGAGCGGGTCTTGACCTCCTCGACACCGTGGCGCACCAGCTGGTCGATGAGCACGTCGCCCAGGTCCACGTTGGCCGGCGCGATCACCTTGCCGTCGATGACGACGTCCTCGGCGAGCATGCGGGCGTAGACGCTGGTCTCGACGTCCCCGGCCTTGCGCAGAACGCCGGTCTCGTCCTTCGAGGCGATCCGCAGCTTCAGACCGCGCTCGGTGCCGCAGTCCTCCTCGCGGATGATGACGTCCTGCGAGACGTCCACCAGACGACGGGTCAGGTAACCCGAGTCGGCGGTACGCAGGGCGGTGTCCGCCAGACCCTTACGGGCACCGTGCGTGGAGATGAAGTACTCCAGCACGGACAGGCCCTCACGGAAGGACGCCTTGATCGGACGCGGGATGGTCTCGTTCTTCGCGTTCGACACCAGACCACGCATACCGGCGATCTGCCGCATCTGCATCATGTTTCCTCGGGCACCCGAGTCAACCATCATGAAGATGGGGTTCGTCTTGGGGAAGTTCGCGTTCATCGCCTCGGCGACCTCGTTGGTCGCCTTGGTCCAGATCGCGATGAGCTCCTGCGTGCGCTCTTCCTTGGTGATCAGACCGCGCTCGTACTGCTTCTGGACCTTCTCGTCCTGCGCCTCGTACCCGCGGACGATCTCCTTCTTCGCCTCGGGAACGACGACGTCGGAGATGGCCACGGTGACACCGGAACGGGTCGCCCAGTAGAAGCCGGCCGCCTTCAGGTTGTCGAGCGTCGCCGCCACGATGACCTTGGGGTAGCGCTCGGCCAGGTCGTTGACGATCTCGGAGAGCTGCTTCTTGCCCACCGAGTAGTCGACGAACGGGTAGTCCTCGGGCAGCAGCTCGTTGAAGAGCGCGCGGCCCAGGGTCGTCCGCAGGCGGAAGGTGTCACCCTGCTGCCACTCGGGCTCGCCCTCCTCCTGCGCCGGCGGCGTCCAGCCACGCGGCGGGATGGTGCCCACCGGGAAGCGGATGTCGATCGGCGACTGCAGCGCGAGCTCACCGGCGTCGAACGCCATGATCGCCTCGGCCGTGGAGCCGAAGGACCGGCCCTCGCCCTTGGTGTCGCGCAGCTCGCCGTCGGTGGTGAGGAAGAACAGACCGAGGACCATGTCCTGGGTCGGCATCGTCACCGGACGGCCGTCGGCGGGCTTGAGGATGTTGTTCGAGGACAGCATCAGGATGCGGGCCTCGGCCTGCGCCTCCGCGGAGAGCGGCAGGTGGACGGCCATCTGGTCACCGTCGAAGTCCGCGTTGAACGCGGTGCAGACGAGCGGGTGGATCTGGATGGCCTTGCCCTCGACCAGCTGCGGCTCGAAGGCCTGGATGCCCAGGCGGTGCAGGGTGGGCGCACGGTTCAGCAGCACCGGGTGCTCGGCGATGACCTCTTCGAGGACGTCGTACACGACGGTGCGGCCGCGCTCCACCATGCGCTTGGCGCTCTTGATGTTCTGCGCGTGGTTGAGGTCCACGAGCCGCTTCATCACGAACGGCTTGAACAGCTCCAGCGCCATCGCCTTCGGCAGACCGCACTGGTGCAGCTTCAGCTGCGGACCGACGACGATCACGGAACGCGCGGAGTAGTCCACACGCTTGCCGAGCAGGTTCTGACGGAATCGACCCTGCTTGCCCTTCAGCATGTCGCTGAGGGACTTCAGCGGGCGGTTACCGGGACCGGTGACCGGACGGCCACGACGGCCGTTGTCGAACAGCGCGTCCACGGCCTCCTGGAGCATGCGCTTCTCGTTGTTCACGATGATCTCGGGCGCGCCGAGGTCGAGAAGCCGCTTCAGACGGTTGTTCCGGTTGATCACACGGCGGTACAGGTCGTTCAGGTCGGAGGTCGCGAAGCGGCCACCGTCCAGCTGCACCATCGGGCGGAGGTCCGGCGGGATGACCGGCACGCAGTCGAGCACCATGCCCTTGGGGCTGTTGCTGGTCTGCAGGAACGCGGAGACGACCTTCAGGCGCTTGAGCGCACGGGTCTTCTTCTGGCCCTTGCCGGTGCGGATGATCTCGCGGAGGCGCTCGGCCTCCTCGTCGAGGTCGAAGGACTCCAGGCGCTTCTGCAGCGCCGCGGCGCCCATCGAGCCGTCGAAGTACGTGCCGAAGCGGTCACGCAGCTCGCGGTAGAGGAGCTCGTCGCCCTCGAGGTCCTGGACCTTGAGGTTCTTGAAGCGGGTCCACACCTCGTCGAGACGGTCGATCTCGCGCTGCGCACGGTCGCGCAGCTGCTTCATCTCGCGCTCGGCGCCTTCGCGCACCTTGCGGCGCACGTCGGCCTTGGCGCCCTCGGCCTCGAGCTCGGCCAGGTCGGTCTCGAGCTTCTTGGCGCGGGCCTCGAGGTCGGCGTCGCGACGGTTCTCGATCTGCTGACGCTCGACGGAGACGTGCGCCTCCAGCGAGGGCAGGTCACGCGTGCGGCGCTCGTCGTCGACGTACGTGATCATGTACGCCGCGAAGTAGATGACCTTCTCGAGGTCCTTGGGAGCCAGGTCGAGCAGGTAGCCCAGACGGCTCGGGACACCCTTGAAGTACCAGATGTGGGTGACGGGCGCGGCGAGCTCGATGTGGCCCATCCGCTCACGACGCACCTTGGCGCGAGTGACCTCGACGCCGCAGCGCTCGCAGATGATGCCCTTGAAGCGGACGCGCTTGTACTTGCCGCAGTAGCACTCCCAGTCCCGGGTCGGGCCGAAGATCTTCTCGCAGAAGAGTCCGTCCTTTTCGGGCTTGAGCGTGCGGTAGTTGATGGTCTCGGGCTTCTTGACCTCGCCGTGGCTCCACTGACGGATGTCGTCAGCGGTAGCCAGACCGATCCGGAGCTCGTCGAAGAAGTTGACGTCGAGCACTATGCGTCAATCCCTCTCAGGGTTGTAAGTCTTGGGGTCTGAAACGGGGGTCCCGGGGCCGGCCGGAGGTTCAGGGATCTTCATCGCTGAACCTCCGGACCGAACTCCCGTCAGACCTCTTCGACGCTGCTCGGCTCGCGCCGGGACAGGTCGATGCCGAGCTCCTCCGCCGCGCGGAAGACGTCCTCGTCGGTGTCACGCATCTCGATGGACATACCGTCGCTGGACAGCACCTCCACGTTCAGGCAGAGAGACTGCATCTCCTTGATGAGCACCTTGAAGGACTCGGGGATGCCGGGCTCGGGGATGTTCTCGCCCTTGACGATGGCCTCGTAGACCTTCACGCGGCCGGTCACGTCGTCGGACTTGATGGTCAGGAGCTCCTGGAGGGCGTACGCGGCGCCGTAAGCCTCCAGCGCCCACACCTCCATCTCACCGAAGCGCTGACCACCGAACTGCGCCTTACCACCCAGCGGCTGCTGGGTGATCATCGAGTACGGACCGGTCGAACGCGCGTGCAGCTTGTCGTCGACCAGGTGGTGCAGCTTCAGGATGTACATGTAGCCGATGGAGATCGGGTCCGGGAACGGCTCACCGGAGCGGCCGTCGAACAGCCGCGCCTTACCGGTCGGCTGCACCATGCGCTCGCCGTCGCGGTTCGGGATGGTGTGCTGCAGCAGACCCGCCAGCTCGTCCTCACGCGCACCGTCGAAGACCGGGGTCGCGACGTTGGTGCCGGGGGCGACCGAGTCGGCGCCGATCACCTGCAGGCGCTGCGCCCAGTCGTCCGCGAGCCCGGAGACGTCCCAGCCGCGGCTGGCGAGCCAGCCGAGGTGGATCTCCAGCACCTGTCCCGGGTTCATTCGGGACGGCACACCCAGCGGGTTGAGGATGATGTCGACCGGGGTCCCGTCCTCGAGGAACGGCATGTCCTCGATGGGCAGGATCTTGGAGATGACACCCTTGTTGCCGTGGCGGCCGGCGAGCTTGTCACCGTCCGTGATCTTGCGCTTCTGCGCCACGTAGACACGAACCAGCTGGTTCACGCCCGGCGGCAGCTCGTCGCCCTCTTCACGGTCGAAGACGCGGACGCCGATGACCTTGCCGATCTCGCCGTGCGGCACCTTCAGCGAGGTGTCACGGACCTCACGGGCCTTCTCGCCGAAGATGGCGCGCAGCAGGCGCTCCTCCGGGGTCAGCTCGGTCTCGCCCTTGGGCGTGACCTTGCCGACCAGGATGTCGCCGGCGACGACCTCGGCGCCGATGCGGATGATGCCGCGCTCGTCGAGGTCGGCGAGGACCTCCTCGGAGACGTTCGGGATGTCCCGGGTGATCTCCTCGGGGCCGAGCTTGGTGTCACGGGCGTCGACCTCGTGCTCCTCGATGTGGATCGAGGAGAGGACGTCGTCCTGCACGAGGCGCTGCGACAGGATGATCGCGTCCTCGTAGTTGTGACCCTCCCACGGCATGAACGCCACGAGCAGGTTCTTGCCCAGCGCCATCTCGCCGTTCTCGGTGGCCGGACCGTCGGCCAGGACCTGGCCCTCGATGATCCGGTCGCCCTCGTTGACGATGACCTTCTGGTTGACCGAGGTGCCCTGGTTGGAGCGGGCGAACTTGGCCAGGCGGTACGTGATGTACGTGCCGTCGTCGTTGGTCGTGGTGATGTAGTCCGCGGAGACCTCCTGGACCACACCCGCCTTCTCGGCCTTGACCACGTCGCCGGCGTCGACGGCGGAGCGGTACTCCATGCCGGTGCCGACGAGCGGGGACTCGCTCTTGATGAGCGGCACGGCCTGACGCATCATGTTCGCGCCCATGAGGGCACGGTTGGCGTCGTCGTGCTCGAGGAACGGGATCATGGCGGTCGCGACCGACACCATCTGGCGCGGCGAGACGTCCATGTAGTCCACGTCGTCACCGGGGACGTAGTCGACCTCGCCGCCACGGCGGCGGACCAGAACGCGGTTCTCGGTGAAGCGCAGGTTGTCGTCGAGCGTGGCGTTGGCCTGCGCGATGACGAACCGGTCCTCTTCGTCGGCCGTCAGGTAGTCGACCTCGTCGGTGACGACACCGTCGACGACCTTGCGGTACGGCGTCTCCACGAAGCCGAACGCGTTGACGCGGCCGTAGGAGGCGAGCGAACCGATCAGACCGATGTTCGGGCCTTCGGGCGTCTCGATCGGGCACATGCGTCCGTAGTGGGACGGGTGCACGTCACGGACCTCGAAGCCGGCCCGCTCACGGGAGAGACCACCCGGACCGAGCGCCGACAGACGGCGCTTGTGGGTGAGACCCGACAGCGGGTTGTTCTGGTCCATGAACTGCGACAGCTGGCTGGTGCCGAAGAACTCCTTGATGGAGGCGACGACCGGCCGGATGTTGATCAGGGTCTGCGGCGTGATCGCCTCGACGTCCTGAGTCGTCATCCGCTCGCGGACGACACGCTCCATACGCGCGAGACCCGTGCGGACCTGGTTCTGGATGAGCTCGCCGACGCTGCGCAGACGACGGTTGCCGAAGTGGTCGATGTCGTCGGTCTCGACGACGATCGTCTGGCCGTTGTCCGCGGCCGTCTCGGTCTCGCCGGCGTGCAGCTTCACCAGGTACTTGATCGTCGAGATGACGTCCTCGACGGTCAGGACGCCCGCGTCGAGCGGAGCGTCCGCACCCAGCTTCTTGTTGACCTTGTAGCGGCCGACCTTCGCGAGGTCGTAGCGCTTGGGGTTGAAGTAGAGGTTCTCAAGAAGCGTCTGCGCGGCCTCACGCGTGGGCGGCTCGCCCGGACGCAGCTTGCGGTAGATGTCGAGGAGCGCGTCGTCCTGGCCCTGGGTGTGGTCCTTCTCCAGGGTGGCGCGCATGGACTCGTACTCGCCGAACTCCTCGAGGATCTGCTCGGTGGTCCAGCCGAGAGCCTTCAGGAGGACGGTGACGGACTGCTTGCGCTTGCGGTCGATGCGGACACCGACCATGTCGCGCTTGTCGATCTCCATCTCCAGCCAGGCGCCCCGGGAGGGGATGATCTTGGCGGAGAAGATGTCCTTGTCGGACGTCTTGTCGATCGAGGAGTCGAAGTAGACGCCCGGCGAACGGACCAGCTGCGACACGACGACACGCTCGGTGCCGTTGATGACGAAGGTGCCCTTGTTCGTCATGAGCGGGAAGTCGCCCATGAAGACCGTCTGGGACTTGATCTCGCCGGTCTCGTTGTTGGTGAACTCGGCCGTCACGAAGAGCGGGGCCGCGTACGTGAAGTCACGGTCCTTGCACTCGTCGATGCTGTTCTTCGGCGGCTCGAAACGGTGGTCGCGGAAAGTCAGCGACATCGACCCGGAAAAGTCCTCGATCGGAGAGATCTCCTCGAAGATCTCCTCCAGACCGGACTTCGTGGGGACGTCCTGACCGGACTCCAGAGCCGCCTCGACCCGACTCTGCCAGGCGGTGTTCCCGAGCAGCCAGTCAAAGCTCTCGGTCTGCAACGCGAGCAGGTTGGGAACCTCGAGGGGCTCCTTGATCTTTGCAAAGGAGATGCGCAGCGGGGCGGTGCTGGCAGCGTTGTTCGTATTCGCGGTCGAGGCGTTGCGCGAGGCGGCCAAGAGGGGGTCCTTCCGAGGGCTCGGACTCACTACGCGCGTACCGGCCCCTCCATTTGTGCACGGACACAGCTTTCCGAATCTGGCCAAAGGGCCAGGTCAGGAAGGTCTGGTCGTCCGGGCTCAAGGGAGGGCATGCCCCTGGTGACGGGCAGGGGACAGCTAACAGGCAGCGCAAAGGGTCAGTGTAGCCACTTGGCACACTGATGTCCAGTGCGGGTTCTTCGCGACCCTCGTGGTTCTCAACGCCCTCGGTCTGCTCGTCCTCAACGCACGGTGATACTGCCCTCTTCGTCGCCGATCCATGCCTCGGATTCGGATCCTTGTGACGACGCGTCCTGAGAATTGCGCGCTGCGTGCGGTTCGTCAAGGCCCCCCTGCGCGAACCGGCGCCCTCGGAGACACGACGAAGATCACCATACCCCCCGCTCAGAGAGGTGCAAGGCAACCGTGGCCGCACCCCCAGGAACGACGAAGAGCGACCACCCAGATGGATGATCGCTCTTCGGTGCGTGGGCGTTACAGCCCCCGGAGGGGCAGTTTCAGCCTTCGCTCGCGGTCGTCGCCGACCGCAGGGTGTTACTTGACCTCGACGGAGGCGCCGGCGCCCTTGAGGGACTCGGCGGCCTTCTCCGCGGCCTCCTTGGCGACCTTCTCGAGAACGGGCTTCGGAGCGCCGTCCACGAGGTCCTTGGCCTCCTTCAGACCCAGGGAGGTCAGCTCACGCACGACCTTGATGACCTGGATCTTCTTGTCGCCGGCGCCCGTGAGGATGACGTCGAACTCGTCCTGCTCCTCAGCGGCCTCGACCGGGGCGCCCGGGGCAGCGGGGCCCGCGACGGCGACGGCGGCGGCGGCGGTGACGTCGAACTTCTCCTCGAACGCCTTCACGAACTCGGAGAGCTGGATGAGGGTCATGCCCTCGAACTCGGCGAGCAGTTCGTCCTGGGTGAGAGCCATGACGGCTTTCCTTCCACTAATTCGGCTGGTGCCGGTATGTACATGTCTGGCGGGCGTACGTTCGGCCCGCTAACGACCACTGCTTCAGGCGGACTGCCTCAGGCGGCGGTCATTTCGGGGGCCGAGTTACTCGGCACCGCCCTGCTCGGCCTGCTTGGCACGAAGAGCGTCCACGGTGCGGACGAGCTTCGAGGGAAGCGCCTGGAAGAGCTGAGCAGCCTGAGACTGCTTGCCCTTGAAGGCACCCGCCAGCTTGCTGAGCAGAACCTCGCGGGACTCGAGGTCCGCAAGCTTCTTGATCTCGTCGGCGGACAGCGCCTTGCCGTCAAGGACACCGCCCTTGATGACGAGGTTCGGGTTGTCCTTGGCGAAGTCACGAAGACCCTTCGCCGACTCCACCGGGTCACCGGTGATGAAGGCGACCGCCGTCGGACCGTTGAACAGGTCGTCGAGCGTCGTGATCCCGGCCTCGTTGGCCGCAATCTTGGTCAGCGTGTTCTTCACCACGGCGTACTGGGCGTTCTCACCGAGCGAACGACGCAGCGTCTTGAGCTGCGCCACGGTGAGACCCCGGTACTCGGTCAGCACGGCGGCGTTCGAGCTGCGGAACGCGTCCGTCAGCTCGGCTACCGCGGCAGCCTTGTCGGGCCTTGCCATGAGCGTCGGCCTCCTTCCGGGTGATGAGGACCGCTCAGAAGGGGCTGTGACAGACGAAACGCCCCGGCGCAGGCGCACGGGGCGTAGCTCGACCGATCGAATTCCCCGGGGGGACTTCAGCTCGGGAGCACATCCACTGACACCTGCGCGGGTCGTCCGCATTGCAGCGGATCCTTCGGCCACCGCCCCCTCCTGCGAGAGCACGGCAACGACCAGCGGTCTTTGGCTTCTGGAGGAGAGTACGTGAACGGGCCATCGTCAAGCAAATCCGCCCGTACGAGGACGGCGGCACGGGGGCCCGGGCGAGGGCCGGACGGTGCCGGGACGGTGCCGGGACGGTGCCGGGACGAGGGCACGACGGTGCCTTGGCGAGGGCGGGACCGGCCTCAGCGACCGGCCTTCTTCAGCTCCTCGGCCATGTCCATGGTGTCCGAGGCGGGCGGCGCCTTCACGGTCACGGGCTTGCCGAAGTCGAGGAACGTGATGGTCAGGTCGAGCTCGCCGCGGCGCCCGAAGCCCTGCATCCGCAGCTGCCGCGTCCGGTCCTCGGCGTCGACCCACAGATCCATGGTGAGCTCGTCGACTCCCAGCTTCTCGTACTGGGCGAGGCTCTTCTCGGTCCGCTGTCGGACGCTCGCCTTGTCACCCTTGTAGAAGGCGCGGATGTCGTCAACGGTGGCCGTGCCCGTGTAGTGCGTGGTGGCGACGCCCTCGACGGTCTCGACGCCCGCCTTCTTCAGATCGTCGGCCGCGGCGAGGAACCCGGTCTCGTGGGAGGGGTTGTCGCGGACCCGGTCCACCATCGTGCCCGTGTCCACCTTGATGCCGCTCGGGGTGTCGGAGCTGCCCGGCGCCCCGAACCTGATCCAGTGCTTGCCGTCCTCGGTGGCTTCGTCCGAGCCGACGTACAGCACTCCGCCGACCAGCCGGAACTCCCCCGTGCCCTGGTCCGACCCACTGAGCACGGTGGACTTCAGGCTCATCGCCGGCGGCTTGACGCCGATCGCGGCCTCCCCCTTGATCCGCCCCTCCTCCGGTGTCCGACCGGTCATGCGGTAGCGCAGGGAGACGGGCTCCTCCGCCTTCCGAGCGGCCCGGGTGACGGCGGCCGCGGCGGCCGAGTCGCCCCCGCTCTCCGTGCCGCCCACCGCCGCACACCCGGTGACGAGCAGCGCGGACAGCCCGAGCACACCCACGAAAGACCTCATTCATTCCCCCAGAACACGTACAGCCCACGCACACGAAGCACGTGGGCGATGCACAGCAAGACCGTGAAGGTATCCCAGAGGGGCGGTGGAGGTCCCGTGGATTACGAGCCGGAGCGCGCTCTCTGCTGCTTCACCAGCTCCGTGAAGTCCGCGGTGTCGCCGGCCGGCGGGATCTTCGCGTCGACCGCGGTCCCGTAGTCGCTGTAGTAGGCGGTCTGGCTGTAGGCGCCCTGCGTCGTCTCGCCCCTCTCCACCTTCTTGACCAGCAGGTCGCGGTCGTCGACCCAGATGTCGACCGTCTCGGTGGTCACGCCGGCCTGCTCCAGCGTCTTCTTCAGGTCGTCGAGCTGGCTGCGGCTGAGGCTGGAGTTCTTCTCCGCCAGGTCGGCCACGTCGACCGTCCCCGAGTAGTGCGTGGTGCTTCGGCCCCGCACCTTCTCCTCGCCGACCTCCCGCACGTCCCCCGACGCCAGCAGCAGCTTCACCGACTGGTTGGGGGTGGTGTTGGCCATCTGGTCCTTGAGGTACGCCCCGGAGCTCCCGGCGAGGCTCTCCAGGTCGTCGTACGCGTACCTGATCCAGTGCCTGCCGCCCGCCTGCCGCGCGAACGCGTCGCCCATCCTGGCGTAGTAGGCGTCGGGCAGGTAGCGGGCCTCCATCGACGTGGTGCCCAGCCGGCGCATCGTGTCGGCCACGGTGCCGCCGGTGTAGGTGATGGTGAGGGTGCCGGTCAGGCCGTCGCCCCAGCCGAGGGCGCCGTCGGCGTTCATCGACATCAGCGAGCCGATGGTCGTGGTGGACTCGACCTTCGCCGAGTCGGCGCCGTCGGTGGACTTCTCGGCGGTGCGCAGGGCCGCGACCGGGCTCAGCGGTGGGCTGCCCTCCTCACCCCGGCCGGACCGCCCGGAGCCACCCGAGCCGCTGGAACCGCCGGAGCTGCAGGCCGTCACCCCCGCGAACAGCGTCACGGCAACGATCGACAGTCCCGCACGGCGCACGGTCGCCCGCTTCATTCGCCCCACCCCCAAGTCACCCGTGTCTGCACGCTAACGCACGGCACCGACAGCCGTGCGAGGAAAGCCGCGTACGACAAAAGGGACGAGCCCCGCACCTCGAAAGGTTGCGGGGCTCGTCACCGACTGAGGGTGAGCTGTCAGGCTCAGACCGCGGCCGGGTCCTCCTCGACGAGGAGGTTGCGGGTGCGGTTCGGGTCGACCGGAACGCCGGGGCCGATCGTGGTGCTGATCGCGGCCTTCTTGATGTACCGACCCTTGGCGGCGGACGGCTTCAGACGGAGGATCTCCTCCAGCGCCGCGCCGTAGTTCTCCACCAGCTTCACGTCGTCGAAGGACGCCTTGCCGATGATGAAGTGCAGGTTCGAGTGCTTGTCGACGCGGAACTCGATCTTGCCGCCCTTGATGTCCGTGACGGCCTTGGCCACGTCGGGGGTGACGGTGCCGGTCTTCGGGTTCGGCATCAGACCACGCGGACCGAGCACGCGGCCGAGGCGGCCGACCTTGCCCATGAGGTCCGGGGTGGCGACGACGGCGTCGAAGTCCAGACGACCCTTCGCGACCTCGTCGATCAGTTCGTCGGAGCCGACGATGTCGGCGCCCGCGGCCTCTGCGGCCGCAGCACGGTCACCGGTCGCGAAGACCAGGACCCGGGCGGTCTTGCCGGTGCCGTGCGGCAGGTTCACGGTGCCACGGACCATCTGGTCGGCCTTGCGCGGGTCGACACCCAGGCGGAAGGCGACCTCGACGGTGCCGTCGAACTTGCTCGTGGAGGTCTCCTTGGCGAGACGGACGGCCTCGAGCGGGGCGTAGAGCTTCTCCCGGTCGATCTTGGCGTCCGCAGCGCGGAGGGACTTGCTGCGCTTGCTCACTACTGCTCCTGATGTGTCTTTGAGGAGTCGTGGTACGGGCCGAGCAGGCCCTGCCACGGTGCTACGAAGGTGCTACGGGGCTGAGCGTCAGCCCTCGACCGTGATGCCCATGGAGCGGGCGGTGCCGGCGATGATCTTCGACGCGGCGTCCAGGTCGTTGGCGTTCAGGTCGGGAAGCTTGGTCGTGGCGATCTCACGGACCTGCGCCTCGGTGATCTTGGCGACCTTGGTCTTGTGCGGCTCGCCCGAGCCCTTCTCGACACCAGCGGCCTTGAGGATCATCTTCGCGGCCGGCGGGGTCTTGGTGATGAAGGTGAAGGAACGGTCCTCGTAGACCGTGATCTCCACCGGGATCACCCAGCCACGCTGCGACTCGGTCGCGGCGTTGTAGGCCTTGCAGAACTCCATGATGTTCACGCCGTGCTGGCCGAGCGCCGGGCCGACCGGCGGGGCCGGGTTCGCCGCACCGGCGTTGATCTGGAGCTTGATGAGCCCCGTGACCTTCTTCTTCTTGGGAGGCATTGCTCTCTCCGGGTCCTAGTGAGAGTTTTTTCAGCCGTCCGGTCCGGATGATCCGGATGGAGGCATACCGCACAACGATAACGGGTATCCATGCGCGGCCAAAAACCGAGCAGGTCAGACTGGCTACGAGAGCCCGTCTGACCTGATCGGAGGCTTGTGCTCCAGAGGAGGCTCAGTTCTTCTGGATCTGGTCGAAGCTCAGCTCGACCGGGGTCTCGCGACCGAAGATCTCGACGAGGCCCTTGACCTTCTTCGAGTCGGCGTTGATCTCGTTGATCGTGGCCTGGAGCGTGGCGAAGGGGCCGTCGGTGACGGTGACCGAGTCGCCCACCTCGAAGTCCAGCACCTGGACCTCGACCTTGCGGGACGGAGCCGGCTTGCCCTCGGCCTCGGCGGCCTCGCGGGCGGCCTTCTCCTCGGCCTCCGGGGCGAGCATCTTGACGATCTCGTCCAGGGTCAGCGGGTACGGGTCGTAGGCGTTGCCGACGAAGCCGGTGACGCCGGGGGTGTTGCGGACGACGCCCCAGGACTCGTTCGTCAGGTCCATGCGCACCAGCACGTAGCCGGGGAGCTTGTTCTGACGGATCGTCTTGCGGTCGCCGTTCTTGATCTGGACGACCTCTTCCTGCGGCACCTCTGCCTGGAAGATGTAGTCCTCGACGTTCAAGGAGACGGCGCGCTGCTCCAGGTTGGTCTTCACGCGGTTCTCGTAGCCGGCGTACGTGTGGATGACGTACCACTCGCCGGGGAGGGTGCGCAGCTCCTCGCGCAGGGCGACGACGGGGTCGACGGGTTCGGCCGGCTCTTCTTCCTCGGCCTCGGCCTCGTCGAGGGGAGCCTCGTCGGCTTCCTCGTCCTCGGCGTCCTCGTCCTCGACGTGGAGGGCGGCTTCCTCGGCGGGCTCGCCCGCTTCGGCCTCGGCAGCCTCGAACTCGTCCAGGTCCTCGTCCGCGCCCTCGACGATGTCGAGCTCGTCGTCCACGGACTCGACGTCCTCGTTCAGGTTCTGGTCAGACACGGTGGCTGCTTCTTCCTGGATACATAGGGGTGGAACATGCGAAAGGGGCGCCGGATACCTCGGCGCCCTTCGCTCTAGGCTCAGCCGAAGACGTACTTGGCTGCGTGGCTGAGTCCATAGTCAATCACGGTCACCAGGCCGATCATGATGACGACGAAGACGATCACCACGGTCGTGTACGTCGTCAGCTGACTCCGCGTGGGCCATACGACCTTGCGGAGCTCCGCGACGATCTGGCGATAGAAGAGCGCGAGGCGCTTCAGCGGGCCCTTCTTGGCACGCTTACCGCCCTTGCGGGCCTTCTTCTTCGCCTCAGGCGCCTCGTCCTGGGCATCAGGCGTGTCGATGGAGCCCACGGCGTCCGCCATTCGTCCTCACCTGTTCCCGGGTCGTGGCCGTGCCGCGCCCGGTCTGAGCCGCACGGCGAGTGCATTGCTGTACGTACATGCGCTGCGCACACATCCTGGTGACGGAGTGTGTAGCAGGGCCGGAGGGACTTGAACCCCCAACCGCTGGTTTTGGAGACCAGTGCTCTACCAATTGAGCTACGACCCTTTGTGTGTTCCCCAACGTACCGCATCCGACCGAGTGCTCGGTGTGCACCGGTGACGCAGCGGCTGTTGAAGGCCAACGACGTGTGAGTGTACGTGGTCTTGAGCGCCTCGTCGAACGTAAAGGGCCCGTGGGGACGTCCTCGGCGGAAGACCGCCCAGCGGGGGTGGGGAATCCGGACGCATGTTCAGGCCTTTGCCCGTGGATGTTCAGTAGGTGAAACCCGTGTGCCGGGGTGGTTTCCGGTCTGAAACCATGGGGTCCATGAGCCCTGCAACCCCTCCCACCGAGCGCCGGGTCTCCGCCCGAGTCGGCGCGATCTCCGAGTCCGCCACCCTCGCCGTGGACGCCAAGGCCAAGGCCCTGAAGGCCGCCGGGCGGCCGGTGATCGGCTTCGGCGCCGGTGAGCCCGACTTCCCGACCCCGGACTACATCGTCGAGGCGGCCGTCGAGGCCTGCAAGAACCCGAAGTACCACCGGTACACGCCCGCCGGCGGTCTGCCCGAGCTGAAGGCCGCGATCGCCGCGAAGACGCTGCGCGACTCCGGCTACGAGGTCGACGCCTCGCAGATCCTCGTCACCAACGGCGGCAAGCAGGCGATCTACGAGGCCTTCGCCGCGATCCTCGACCCGGGCGACGAGGTCATCGTCCCGGCCCCGTACTGGACGACGTACCCGGAGTCGATCCGGCTGGCCGGCGGCGTCCCGGTGGACGTCGTGGCCGACGAGACCACGGGCTACCGGGTCTCGGTCGAGCAGCTGGAGGCGGCGCGCACGGAGAAGACGAAGGTCGTGCTCTTCGTCTCCCCCTCGAACCCGACCGGCGCGGTCTACAGCGCCGAGGACGCCGAGGCGATCGGCCGCTGGGCCGTCGAGCACGGCCTGTGGGTGATGACCGACGAGATCTACGAGCACCTCGTCTACGGTGACGCGACCTTCACCTCCCTGCCGACGGTCGTCCCCGAGCTGCGCGACAAGTGCGTCGTCGTCAACGGCGTCGCCAAGACGTACGCGATGACCGGCTGGCGGGTGGGCTGGATCATCGGCCCCAAGGACGTCGTCAAGGCCGCGACGAACCTGCAGTCGCACGCCACCTCGAACGTCTCCAACGTGGCGCAGGTCGCCGCCCTGGCCGCCGTCTCGGGCGACCTGTCGGCCGTGGAGAAGATGCGCGAGGCCTTCGACCGGCGCCGTCGGACCATCGTGCGGATGCTCAACGAGATCGACGGCGTGCTCTGCCCGGAGCCCGAGGGCGCGTTCTACGCGTACCCCTCCGTGAAGGCGCTGCTGGGCAAGGAGATCCGCGGCAGGCGTCCGCAGGACACGGTCGAGCTGGCCGCCCTCATCCTGGAGGAGGCCGAGGTGGCGGTGGTGCCGGGCGAGGCCTTCGGCACCCCGGGCTACCTGCGGCTGTCGTACGCGCTGGGCGACGAGGACCTCGTCGAGGGCGTGAGCCGCATCCAGAAGCTGCTGGCGGAGGCGCGGGACTGAGGTCCGCCCCGCTCACGGGCCCGCGCCGGGGAACGTTCCCGGGCGCGGGCCCGTTGCTGTGTGCGAGCAAGACCACGTTCGGGGAATCGGCTACCCGGACGACACCCGCGTACGGCAGGATCGCTGAATGCTGCACTCTTCAGGGGGGCGCCCCCCGAACCCCCCACGTGTACGTGACGTCTCTCAGCTGCCGAAGGCCCACCTGCACCTGCACTTCACCGGTTCGATGCGGCCCGCCACCGTGCTGGAACTGGCCGACAAGTACGGGGTGCGCCTGCCCGACGCGCTGACCGAGGCGCTGACGAGCGGGGAACCGCCGAAGCTGCGGGCCACCGACGAGCGCGGCTGGTTCCGCTTCCAGCGCCTGTACGACGCGGCGCGCTCCTGCCTGCGCGAGCCCGAGGACATACAACGGCTGGTGCGGGAGGCCGCGGAGGAGGACGTGAAGGACGGCTCGGGCTGGCTGGAGATCCAGGTCGACCCGACGTCGTACGCGCCCCGCCTGGGCGGGCTGATCCCGGCGCTGGAAATCATCCTCGACGCGGTGGAGACGACCTCGCGCGAGACCGGGCTCGGGATGCGGGTGCTGGTCGCGGCGAACCGGATGAAGCACCCGCTCGACGCCCGGACGCTGGCCCGGCTGGCCGTGCGCTACGCGGACCGGGGGGTGATCGGCTTCGGGCTGTCGAACGACGAACGCCGGGGCATGGCCCGGGACTTCGACCGGGCGTTCGCGATCGCGAGGGACGGCGGTCTGCTGTCCGCCCCGCACGGCGGCGAGCTGAGCGGCCCGTCGTCCGTCCGCGACTGCCTCGACGACCTGCACGCGAACCGGCTGGGGCACGGGGTGCGGGCGGCCGAGGACCCACGGCTGATGAAGAAGCTCGCCGAGCGAGGCGTGACCTGCGAGGTGTGCCCGGCGTCGAACGTGGCCCTGGGGGTCTACGAGAAGCCCGAGGACGTCCCGCTGCGCACCCTGTTCGACGCGGGCGTCCCGATGGCTCTGGGCGCCGACGACCCGCTGCTGTTCGGCTCGCGCCTGGCGGCCCAGTACGACATCGCGCGCCGCCACCACGGCTTCACGGACGAGGAGTTGGCGGAGCTGGCCCGGCAGTCGGTACGGGGTTCGGCGGCGCCGGAGGACGTGCGCGACAAGCTGCTGGCGGGCGTGGACGACTGGCTGGCGTCCTGAGTCCTCAGCCGGCGATGCCGGCCAGGAGGGTGCGTGCGAGGCGTGCGGCGAAGCCGTCCGCCTCCGGCCGCTCCCCCGCCGCGTCGTAGGCGAACGCCCGCTGCGCGCAGGCGCCCATCAGCAGCGAGGCCGCGGCGAACGGGTCCGCGTCCGCCCGCATCCGGCCCGCCGCCTGCTCGGCCCGCAGATACGCGGTGAGCTGCTCGATCGGCACGTGCGGGCCGACGCCCAGGTCCCGCATGGCCTCGTCGTGCCGCCGCTTGAGCTGCGTCTCGGCGTACAGGGAGGCCGCGATCGGAAAGCTCTGCTCGTAGAACAGGGCGGCCTGGCGGGCGATCTCGGTGAGGTTGCCCTCCAGCGTGCCGCGTCCCGGCTCGGCGGTGAGGCTGCTGAGCAGCGGGGTGAGCCGTGGGAGCCGTTCCGCGAGCACGCGGATGAACAGCTCCTCCTTGCTCGCGAAGTACTTGTAGAGGGCCGCCTCGGAACAGCCGGCGGCCTTCGCGATCTCCTTGGTGGTGGTGCGGGCCAGTCCGACGGTGAGCATCAGCTCGTGTGCGGCGTCGAGGATGCGGACGCGGGCCGGACGCTCCATGCGGGTTCTCCTCTTGACGGGTGAGTGAATGCTTACCCACTCTAGAGGAAGACAGGGGTGAGTGAATGCTCACCCACCTGACCGGGAGTGGGGAGCACGCCATGAAGTTCACCGTTTTCGGCGCCACCGGCGGCATCGGCCGGGAGATCGTCCGCCAGGCCCTGGACGCCGGTCACGAGGTCACGGCCGTCGTACGCGATCCCGCGGGCCTCGGGGTGACCGGCGGCCGTCTGCAGGTGGTCCGCGCCGGCCTGACCGACCCCGAGCCGCTGCGCGCCGCCGTGACCGGCCGCGACGCGGTCCTGTCCGGGCTGGGCGCCCGCAGCCGCAAGGACGCCGGGGTCGCCGCCCGGCTCACCCGTACGGTGCTGACGGCCCTGGAGGCGGAGGGGGTGCGCCGGCTGCTCGTGGTGAGCGCCGGCCCGGTCGGCCCGGCGCCTGAGCGGGACGGCGCCCTGGACCGCACCATGCGCCGGATCGTCTCGGCGGCCCTGAAGGACGTCTACGCCGACCTGCGGGAGATGGAGGCGGAGCTGGCGCGCAGCGCCACGGACTGGACGGTCGTCCGCCCCCCGCGCCTGCAGAACAAGCCGGTGACCGGCTCGTACCGCACGGCGGTCGGCGGCTTCCCGCCCAGGGGCCGGTTCATCGGCCGGGCCGACGTGGCACACGCGATGCTGACGATGACGACGGACACGGCAACCGTGAAGCAGGGGGTGGGGGTGGCCTACTAGGCGCCCGGGCACTGGGCGCTCGGACACCGGGTGCCGGGTACTGGCAACCGGGCGCCGGCGAGGCGACCGGGCGACGGTGCCGGCCCTGCCGGGCGGCTCGGCGGCTGGCGACGGTGACAGCCCTGCCGTGCACCCCGGGCGACGACGACTCCCTGCCGGGCGGCCGCCGGTGGCGGCTAGAGCTCGACGCCCACCATCACCGGCTCGTTGACCAGTGTGATCCCGAAGGCCTCGCGCACTCCGGCGACCACTTCGCGGGCCAGCGTCAGCAGGTCCTCCGTGGTGGCCGCGCCGCGGTTGGTGAGGGCGAGGGTGTGCTTGGTGGAGATGCGGGCGGGCCCGCTGCCGTACCCCTTGGTGAAGCCGGCCTTGTCGATCAGCCAGGCCGCGGAGGTCTTGGTGTGTCCCTGCCCTGCCGGATAGGCGGGCGGCTCGGCGCCCTCGCCCAGCCGCTCCTTCACGCGCGCGTGGAACACCGCGAAGTCGGCGTCGGTGAGGATCGGGTTGGTGAAGAAGGAACCGGCCGACCAGGTGTCGTGGTCCTCGGCGTCCAGCACCATGCCCTTCCCGGCGCGCAGCTTCAGCACGGTCTCGCGGGCGTCGGCGAGCGGCACCCGGTCTCCGGGCCCGACGCCCAGCGCGCGTGCCGTCTCGGCGTACTTCAGGGGGGCCGACAGCCCGTCCGCGTCCTCCAGCTCGAACCGGACGCGCAGGACGACGTACCGCTCGGGGTCGGCCTTGAAGCGACTGTGGCGGTAGGAGAAGGCGCACTCCTCGTTGCTCAGCGCGACCGTCTCGCCCGCCCGGCGGTCGTAGGCGATGACCTCGGTGATCGTCGCGGAGACCTCCTGGCCGTACGCCCCGACGTTCTGGATCGGGGTGGCTCCCGCCGAGCCGGGAATGCCGGCCAGGCACTCGATGCCGGCGAGCCCGGCCTCCACGGTGCGGGCGACGGCGTCGGTCCACACCTCTCCGGCGGCCAGTTCGAGCCGTGTCCCGCTGAGTTCGAAGCCGCGTGTGGCGATGCGCAGGGCGGTGCCCTGGAAGCCCTTGTCGCCGATGACGAGGTTCGAGCCGCCGCCGACGACCAGCAGCGGCGTGCCGGCGGCGTCGGCCTCGCGCACGGCGGCGACCACCTCGGCGTCGGTCGTCGCGGTCACCAGCCTGATGGCGGGACCGCCCAGCCGGAAGGTGGTCAGCGGGGCGAGCGGGGCGTCATGGAGTTCCTGCACGCGCCCAGCCTACGAGACGCCGCCGACAGCCCCGTCCGCCCGTCGCCGCCGCCTGCCTCACGCGCGGCCGCCTGCCTGCCTCACGCGCGCGTACGGCCCCGCCGGGATGGCGGGGCCGTACGCGTGCGTGCCGGGGACCTCGGCGGGCCGGACGACGGGGGCGGCAGGCGGGCTCAGCGTCCCGCGGTCTCCAGGACGGGGGCCGCCCCGGCGTCCGCCTTGCCGTCGGTCGCAGCCTGCGCCGCAGGCCGGCGGGCCGGTATCACCAGGGCCGCGATCCCGGCCAGGGCCACCACGGCCGAGCCCGTGACCAGCGCGGGCCGCAGTCCGTCGACGAAGGCCTGGCCGGACTCGTACCCGCCCTGCGCGGAGAAGATCGACGCCATGATCGCGATGCCGAGAGCGCCGCCGACCTCCCGCAGCGCGTTGTTGGCGCCGGAGGCGATGCCCTGCTCCTGCGGGCGGACGCTGGACATCACCAGGTTGGACGCCGGGGCGAAGAACAGCGCCATGCCGATGCCGCTGACGATCAGACCGGGCAGCTGGACGGTGTAGGAGGCGTCGACGGTGGCCACGGCGGCCATCCAGCCGAGCCCGGCGGCCTGGAAGAAGAGTCCGGTGGCGACGACCGGCCGCCCGCCCACGCGGTCGGAGAGGATCCCGGCGATCGGCGCGACCAGCATCGGCATGCCGGTCCAGGGCAGCATCCTGAGGCCCGCCTCCGTCGGCGAGTAGCCGAGGACACCCTGCATGTACTGGCTGAGCAGGAAGATCGAGCCGAACATCCCCAGGAACATCAGCAGGCTCGCGGCGTTGATCCCGGCGAAGGCACGGGAGCGGAAGAGGCGCATCGGCAGCATCGGGTTCTTGGCCCGCAGTCCATGCAGGACGAACCCGACGAGCAGTACACCGCCCGCGAACAGGCCGCTGAGCACGAGCGAGCTGGTCCAGCCGTCGGCCGGGCCGCGCACCAGGCCGTAGACGAGCCCGAAGAGACCGCCGCTGGCGAGCAGGGTGCCGGGGACGTCGAGCGGGGCGCCATTGCCGAACGACTCCGAGAGGCGCAGCCGCGCGAGCGGCAGCAGGACGAGACCCAGCGGAACGTTCAGCCAGAAGATCCAGTGCCAGGACACGTGTTCGGTGAGGCTGCCGCCGATGAGCGGCCCGGAGGCGACCGCGAGGCCGTTGACGGCGCCCCAGATCCCGTACGCCATCCCGCGCTTGGCGACCGGCACGGCGGCCGTGAGCAGGGTGAGCGTCAGCGGCATCATGACGGCCGCGCCGACGCCCTGGACCGCGCGGGCGGCGATGAGGGAGCCGATCCCGGGCGCCATGGCCGCGGCGGCGGAGGCGACGGTGAAGACGGTGAGTCCGGCGAGGAACATCCGGCGGCGGCCGAAGCGGTCGCCGAGCGCCGCTCCGAACATCAGCAGCACGGCGAAGGTGAGCGTGTAGGCGCTCACGGTCCATTCGAGGTCGCCGAGCCCGCCGCCGAGGTCCTCCCGGATGGACGGCAGCGCGGTGGTGACGACGAGGTTGTCGAGGGCCGCCATGAATCCGGCGACGCTGGTGATGACGAGGGCCCATACGGCTCCCCCGCGACGTGCGGTCTGCTGTGACATCGCTCCCCCAGCGGGTGATCGAACTCTGGTTAGTAAGTGATGACTAACTTTTACGCCCAGAAAACGGCGCATCACGCGACGGCAACCGCCGCACCCTTGCTGCTACTTCTCGAGTCGCCCGCTGAACCGAGCCGACGGGTACAGCCCTTCCCAGACCCGGTCCTCGGGCGGAAACCCCATGGCCACCAGGCAATTGATGAGCATGCCGTACGCCATGAAGGTCGTCGTCTCGCCCACGTCGGCGCCCAGGGGCAGGTGGACGGTGTCCCACAGCCGCATCCACCCGGCCCGCACGGCCTCGCCGAACCCGTGGTCGCCCTCCGCCTCGGCGGCGGCCACCGCGACGTAGATCTGCATCTGCATCATCAGCCGCTCGGGCTGCAGCGCGATGACATTGACGTACGCGTTGGCCATGGCATGCAGGGCCTCTTCGCCCTCCAGCCCCTCGGCGGCCTCCTTGAACGTCCGGACGGTCTCCTCCATACAGCGCTCGGAGGCCGCGAGGAAGATCGCCTTCTTGCCCGGGAAGAGCCGGAAGAGATACGGCTGCGAGACTCCCACCCGCCTGGCGATCGACTCGGTGGACGTCCCGTGGTAGCCACCCCGGGCGAACTCGCTCGTCGCCGCACGGATGACGCTCTCACGCCTCTCGTCTGCGCTCATCCTGACCATGCGAGAAAGTTAGTACTCAATCACTAACTAAGTCAAGAGCCTCCTCACACGACAACAGCCCCTGACGCGGTAAGGGGCGCCTCCTCCTGGAGAACGCCCCTTACCGGTTACCGGTTCACCGCTCGCACCGCTGAGCCGCCGCACCTCTGGGCCGCTGAGCCTCTGGGCCGCTGAGCCTCTGGGCCGCTGGGCCGCTGGGCCGCTGAGCCGCTGCACCTCTGAGCCTCTGGGCCGCTGAGCCTCTGGGGGCGCGGGCCGAAGTCCCTCCGACCTTCACCCCTTGGCCCGCGGCCGTCACCCCTCGGCCGATCAGGCCAGTCGCACGACCGCGCGGGACATGCCGAGGACCTTCAGACCGCCGCTGGTCACCGTCAGGTCGACCCGCACGGTGTTGTCGTCGAGCTTGGCGCCCACCTTGCCGGTGACCTCGATCACCGCGCCCTGGTCGTCGTTCGGGACGACGACGGGCTTGGTGAACCGGACGCCGTAGTCCACGAGCGCGCCCGGGTCGCCGGTCCAGTCGGTGACCACGCGGATCGCCTCGGCCATGGTGAACATGCCGTGCGCGATGACGTCCGGCAGGCCCACCTCCTTGGCGAACTTCTCGTTCCAGTGGATGGGGTTGAAGTCCCCGGAGGCGCCCGCGTACTGCACGAGCATGGCGCGGTTCACAGGGAAGGACTGGGCCGGCAGCTCCGTGCCGACCTCGACGTCGTCGTAAGAGATCTTCGCCGTCATCGGTTCCTCACGCCTCCCCGTCGGCTTCCGCCGCGGCCGGCGCGGGCTCCGCCGCGCGGGCGACGAGCTTGGTCCAGGCGGTCACGACGTGCTCGCCCGCCTCGTCGTGGACATCTCCGCGGATGTCCAGGATGTCGTTGCCCGCCATGGACTTGACGGCCTCGATGGTCGAGGTGACCGAGAGCCGGTCACCGGCGCGCACCGGGCGCTTGTAGGCGAACTTCTGGTCTCCGTGCACGACGCGGCTGTAGTCGAGGCCCAGCTGGGGGTCCTGGACGACCTGCCCCGCCGCCTTGAAGGTGATCGAGAACACGAACGTCGGCGGCGCGATCACGTCGGGGTGCCCGAGGGCCTTGGCCGCGTCCGGGTCGGTGTACACCGGGTTGGCGTCCCCCACGGCCTCTGCGAACTCGCGGATCTTCTCCCGGCCGACCTCATAGGGATCGGTGGGCGGGTAGGTCCGCCCGACGAAGGACTGGTCGAGCGCCATGGGCCTCGGCACCTCCTGTTTGCTCGGCGTCGCTCTGCATCGCTCTGCGCTCGGCGTCGCTCTACTGACCGGTACGGGTCGCTCAACGACACGAGGCCGCCCCCGATCACTCGGGGACGGCCTCGCATACGAGCCTGTTTTATCGCGTTTCGCGGTGCGCGGTGTGCGCATTGCAACGCGGGCAGTGCTTCTTCATCTCCAGTCGGTCCGGGTTGTTACGCCGGTTCTTCTTGGTGATGTAGTTCCGCTCCTTGCACTCCACGCAGGCCAGCGTGATCTTCGGGCGGACGTCGGTGGCAGCCACGTGAGTGCTCCTTGACGAACGGATAGGACTGATTCAACGCAAGCAAGAGTAGCCGATCGAAGGACCGACCCCGCAATCGGCTACTGTCAGTAGCGGTGACCGGACTTGAACCGGTGACACAGCGATTATGAGCCGCTTGCTCTACCGACTGAGCTACACCGCTTTGATGCGATCGGTTCCCGCCTCGCGACAGGAACCTCACCCACCAGAGCCCCAATACGGAATCGAACCGTAGACCTTCTCCTTACCATGGAGACGCTCTGCCGACTGAGCTATTGGGGCGAGCGATGAAGACATTACACGGTCCGCAGCCGTTCACCCAAATCCGTTTCGCGACGCCCCGGAGGCCCGCGCGGAGGGCCGTTTCCCCAGGGTCCCGGCGGTCTCCGGAGCCCCTCCCGCACGGCGGACCACACCGGTACGACTATTGCGCTCCTCCCCGCCCGCGCCGAACCGCCGCCCTAGGCTCGACTCACTCTGCGTGATCTTGCGTCCCCGTGCGACGCCTGTGTCCCGGTGCGACGCCTGCGTCCTCAGCGTGTGCTGCGTCACCCCCGCAGTCCCGAGCCCCTGGAGCGCGATGCCCGACAGCCAGCCGCAGCAGCCGCCCCCCTCGTGGTCGTCCTCGTCCGGCGCCTCCGGAGGCTCCCCGGACCCGTCCGCCCTGCTGCTGTGCGGGGCGCGGCTGACGGACGGCCGGACCGTGGACGTACGGCTGGGCCACGGGCGGATCGAGGCCGTGGGCACGGCGGGCAGTCTGACGGCCGGCCCTGCCGGCGCCGGCGCCCGCGTGGACCTCGGCGGCCATCTCCTGCTCCCGGCGCCGGCCGAGCCGCACGCGCACGCCGACACCGCGCTCACGGCCGACGCCGACGGCCCCGTCTCGTACGCCCCCCTGGACGTCCAGCGGCGCGCCACGGAGGCCGTGCTGGTGCAACTGGCCCATGGCGCGACGGCGCTGCGCGCCCACGTGCACGTGGGCGACGTCCAGGGGCTCGGCGCGCTGGCCGCCGTACTGCGGGCCCGGCGTTCGCTGCGCGGACTCGCGGAGCTGACGACGGTGGCGATGCCCCGGGTGCTGACCGGCGCGGCCGGCGCGGACGGTCTCGCGATGCTGCACGACGCGGTGAAGATGGGCGCCTCGGCGGTGGGCGGCTGCCCGGACCTGGACCCCGATCCCATGGGCTACGTGGAGGCCGTGCTCGGAGTCGCCGCCGAACACGGCTGCCCCGTCGACCTGCACACCGACGCCGCCGACCCGGCCCGCCTCGCCCGCCTCGCCGCGATGGCCGGCGGTCTGCGCCCCGGCGTCACGCTCAGCCCCTGCGGCGGCCTCGACCGCCTCCCCGCCGAGGCGGCCGGCCGCACCGCCGACCAACTCGCCGCCGCCGGCGTGACCGTGGTCTGCCTCCCCCAGGGCGGCTGCGGCGGCGTCGAACACCGGAGCGCGGCGCCCGTACGGCTGTTGCGCGCCGCCGGGGTGCGGGTGGCCGCCGGCAGCGGGGCGTTGCGGGACGTCTGCAACCCGGTCGGCCGCGGCGATCCCCTGGAGGCGGCCTACCTCCTGACCTCCTGCCACGGTCTGCGCCCCGAGGACGCCTACGACGCCGTGAGCACGTCCGCACGCGCCGCCTTGGGCCTGCCCGAGGTACGCGTGGAGGCGGGATTCCCGGCCGACCTCCTGGCCGTCCGCGGCGAACGGCTGGCCGGCGCCCTGTCGCTGGCGTACAGCAGGGTCGTCATCCACCAAGGCCGTGTGGTGGCCCGCACGAGCGCGGTCCGCGAGTACTGCGACTCGGCCGCCGGCACGGAATTGGGCCTTCCACGACAGGGACGAGGGGACCTGTCGTAGCGCCCCCCGCGACTCCTCAGCGGCGGCGGGAGCAGCGTGGGTGGCCGAAGTCCGTGGGCCCGCGCGGCCGGACGCCCGCGGGTGTCGCTGCGGCCCGCGGCGACCGAGGAGTTGAGGACGACGACCGTGACGGCGGCGGCCCTGGTGGCGGAATGAATGGGCCCGGACGAGCGCAGGGCGGGCGTCGGGTGTGGTGCACGGGGCGGACGGGGTGAACGGGCGTCGGGCGTCGGGCGTCGGGCGTGATGGGACGCGGCGGGCGCGGGCAGGCGTCGAACGGCGGCGGACGGGGTTGACAGATATCGAACAGACATCGAACAGGCATCGGACGGACGTGCCGGATGGGAACGTTGTGCGGGCACCGTGGTCGCGCGGCGCGGTCGGATCGTGGCCGAAGCCGTGCGGCGGACGGGGCTGTCCGGGCGTACGGTCGAAAGCATGCGCATTGTCATCGCTGGTGGTCATGGTCAGATCGCGCTGCGGCTGGAGCGTCTGCTCGCCGCGCGTGGAGACGAGGTCGCGGGGATCATCCGCAAGGCCGAGCAGAGCGACGACCTACGGGCGGCAGGCGCCGAACCGGTCGTCCTGGACCTGGAGTCGGCGTCCGTCGAGGAGGTCACGGAGCGGCTGCGCGGCGCGGACGCGGCGGTGTTCGCGGCCGGCGCGGGCCCGGGCAGCGGCGTGGCCCGCAAGAACACCGTGGACAAGGGCGCGGCGGTGCTGTTCGCCGACGCGGCCGTGCGGGCGGGCGTGCGCCGCTTCGTGGTCGTGTCGTCCATGGGCGCCGACCCCGACCACCGCGGCGACGAGATCTTCGACGTCTACCTGCGCGCCAAGGGCGAGGCGGACGCGTACGTACAGAGCCATGAGTCGCTCGACTGGACGATCCTGCGCCCCGGGGCGCTCACGGACGACGCCGGCACCGGCCTGGTCCGCCTGGAGGCCCGCACGGGCCGGGGACAGGTCCCCCGCGACGACGTGGCCGCCGTACTGGCGGAACTGCTGGACACCCCGGCGACGTCAGGCCTCGTCCTGGAGCTGATCAGCGGCTCGGCACCGATCTCGGTGGCGGTCAAGGCGGTGGCCGGAAACTGACGCAGGCCCCGGGGGCACGCCACACGGGCGGACGCCACGCGGGCGGACGCCGGAGTCGGAGGCGAGCTGGGCCCGCCATGAGAACGGTGCACGTCACAAGAACGGTGCACGTCAGAAGAGGGGCAGCTGTCCCGGGAACTCCGGCACGACGTAGCCGTCCAACGACGGCTGTATGGCACCCAGTTGCGCCGCTCTGCGGGAGCCGGGGCAGGAGACCAGGTCCCCGCTCTCGCGTGCCCCCGGCGGGTCGTGCCGGGCGAATCGTCCGGCGACGACGGCGATCTCGCGACGGCACTCCGGGCAGGTTCTACGGCGGCTGGACGCGCTGGACATGGGGTCAGTCTGCCCCAGTGGGCCACGCGGGTACCCCTGGCGGGACGCGCCCCGCTCGCCGCGCGGAAGTGCGCTCGCCTCCTTAGCATCCGTACACGTGGCACATACCTTCGAGGAACTCGTGCAGAAGCAACGCGCGGCCGACGAGGCACACGCGAGGGTCGAAGACCTGCGGGACGCCTATGGCTCGCCCACGGCCACTCCCTGGTCGGAGATCCAGACCGACACCTACGAGACCGCCTGGCGCGCCTGGCGCGACCTCGCCCGCGACGCCCAGGCCGCGGTGACCGAGTTCGCCAAGGACGAGAACAAAGCGCGCAACGACGTCGAGGCGGAGGTGAAGAGGGCGGCCAAGACGCCCACCGAGGGAGGGTGAGGCCGCACCACCCCGGACTTCCTCTCCCCAGACACGAAGAAACCCCTCCGCTCTGCGTTTCCGCAGTTCGGAGGGGTTCCCTCTCTCAGCGTGGCGGCGCCAGGATTCGAACCTGGGAAGGCTGAGCCGGCAGATTTACAGTCTGCTCCCTTTGGCCGCTCGGGCACACCGCCGGGGTTGCTGCCCATTCGAACCGCTTTTCGGCGGTGCTCTCTGGCAACGACGTAAACGATACCTGATGCGCAGGGGTGCTTCGCCACCTGATTCCTCGCCGCCCGGAGGTGGCGGGGTGGCTAGGCTTGTCCGGATGCGGCCCGGGATCACACCGGGCTCGGCGGGCACCCTCGCGTACGCCGATTCGCACCCGACACGCACCCTGATACAAGGAGCCACAGGACATGGCCGACTCCAGTTTCGACATCGTCTCGAAGGTCGAGCGGCAGGAGGTCGACAACGCCCTCAACCAGGCCGCCAAGGAGATCTCGCAGCGCTACGACTTCAAGGGCGTGGGCGCCTCGATCTCGTGGTCCGGGGAAAAGATCCTGATGGAGGCGAACTCCGAGGACCGGGTGAACGCTGTCCTCGACGTCTTCCAGTCCAAGCTGATCAAGCGCGGGATCTCGCTGAAGGCGCTGGACGCGGGCGAGCCCCAGCTCTCCGGCAAGGAGTACAAGCTCTTCGCGGAGATCAAGGAGGGCATCTCCCAGGACAACGCGAAGAAGGTCGCGAAGCTCATCCGCGACGAGGGCCCCAAGGGCGTGAAGGCGCAGGTGCAGGGCGAGGAACTGCGCGTCAGCTCCAAGAGCCGCGACGACCTGCAGGCCGTCATCACGCTGCTCAAGGGCCAGGACTTCGACTTCGCCCTGCAGTTCGTGAACTACCGGTAGTCGGCAGGGGTGGGCGCCTGCCGGGCGCCCACCCTTCTGGCCCCGCTTCCGGCCACGCTTCCGGCCGGGACGCGCTGCGGTCAGTCGCGCGAGTTGCCGAACAACAGGCGGTAGACGATCAGGAGCACGAGTGAGCCGCCGATCGCCGCGGCCCAGGTCGCGCCGTCGTAGAAGTCCTTGCTGATGGGATGGTCCAGCCAGCGGGCCGATATCCAGCCGCCGATGAACGCGCCCGCGATGCCGATGAGGGTCGTACCGATGAAGCCGCCCGGGTCTCGACCCGGCAGCAGGACCTTGGCGATGACTCCGGCCAACAGCCCCAGGATGATCCAGCTGATGATGCTCATGTCCTGAAACCTGCCCTTCCGTGCTGTGCCCGCGCTGTCCGGGCCGTGTGATCTCGCTCGCTCCGGACGGGCTGCGCTCGTCCCCGACGTCCCCGCGCCCCACGCCCCCCACCTCTGCCCAACGTTCGCTGTTCGGCGTTTGTAGTTCGGGGTTCGGCGTTTGCCGTTCGTCGTTTGTCGTTGTCGTGCGCGCCCGGGGAGTCGCACGGGGTTCGTGCCGTGTTGGGGAGGACGACGCCCCGACGGCGTCCGGCGGTTCCGTCGATCAGTAGGGTGCGGCCCATGACACAGCCCGGATCGGCCGCAGAGCTACGACGGACGCTGGGCGTCGGCGACGCCGTGGTCATCGGTCTCGGCTCGATGATCGGCGCCGGCGTCTTCGCCGCCCTCGCTCCCGCCGCGCACGCCGCGGGCTCCGGCCTGCTGATCGGGCTCGCGCTCGCCGCGCTGGTGGCCTACTGCAACGCCATGTCGTCGGCGCGCCTCGCCGCGCTGTATCCGGCCTCGGGCGGCACGTACGTCTACGGACGCGAGCGGCTCGGCCCGTTCTGGGGGTATCTCGCGGGCTGGTCGTTCGTGGTCGGTAAGACGGCCTCCTGTGCGGCGATGGCGCTGACGGTCGGGACGTACCTCTGGCCCGAGCAGGCGCACGCCGTAGCGGTGGCGGCCGTGGTGGCCCTGACCGCGGTGAACTACGGCGGCATCCAGAAGTCGGCCTGGCTGACGCGGGCGATCGTGGCGGTGGTCCTGGCGGTCCTCGCTTCCGTGGTGGTCGTCTGTCTGGGGTCGGGGGCGTCCGACGCCGGGCGGCTGGAGGTCGGGGCTTCAGAGGGCGTCGTCGGGGTGTTGCAGGCGGCCGGTCTGCTGTTCTTCGCGTTCGCCGGGTACGCGCGCATCGCCACCCTCGGCGAGGAGGTGCGGGATCCGGCGCGCACCATCCCCCGCGCGATCCCCCTGGCGCTGGGCATCACACTGGCCGTGTACGCGTGCGTTGCGGTCGCTGTCCTTTCCGTGCTCGGGGCGGGTGAACTGGGGCGGGCGAGTGCGCCGCTGGCCGACGCCGTCCGGGCGGCGGGAGTGCCCGGGCTGGTGCCGGTGGTGCGCATCGGTGCCGCCGTGGCCGCGCTGGGCTCGCTGCTGGCCCTCATCCTGGGCGTCTCGCGCACCACCTTGGCCATGGCGAGGGACCGGCATCTGCCCGGCGCCCTGTCAGCCGTTCATCCGCGCTTCCAGGTGCCGCACCGGGCCGAGATCGCGGTGGGCGCGGTCGTCGCGGTCCTGGCCGCCACGGTGGACGTCCGGGGCGCCATCGGGTTCTCCTCCTTCGGTGTACTGGCGTATTACGCGGTGGCCAACGCATCGGCCTGGACGCTTGATTCGACTCCCGTGAAGCGAGCGCTGCCCGCTCTGGGACTCGCCGGCTGCGTGATCCTGGCCTTCGCACTGCCCATGACTTCGGTGGCGGCAGGGGCAGGGGTACTGGCAGTGGGCGCGGCCGCCTACGGGGTACGGCGACGGTCGTCCGGCATGGCGTAGCCAGCCGTAGGCGTCCGGCATGGCGTAGCCGTATGCGTGACGGCGGCGATGAGAGTCCGGCGGGCAGGTTCGGCCGCCGCGACGTGATCGGCGGCCGTGCGGGCGCGCGCTTACGGCGTCGCAGCCCGAGTGTCCGCCGTGCGTATGCGGAACTCGGTCCACGGAGTCAGGCTCAGGTCCTCGTCCATGACGTCGTACCAGCCGGTGCCGTCGAGCCAGGCCTGCAGCCAGTCGATGAGGCTGGGGGTGTCGACGAACCAGGCGCGGTCGGGGTCGCCGGGGTTCGGTTCGAAGAGTAGGACGCCCGCCTGCGGGGAGTGGCAGTCCACGCACGCGTACATGGCGCACCCCCAGTGGGATATCGGCAGGACGCCTTCCGGCCAGGGCCAGTCGGGGGTTTCGCGTCCCCTATCGCGGTTGGCGAGGTACTGGGTCACGGCGGCGGGCTCGCCGGCCGGCGTGCTGTCGAACAGGGGCAACAGGCCGTACTCCGGGCCGAATCCGCCGTCTCCTATCCGCAGGTAGAGGTCGGCGAGCAGGGAGGGCAGGCGGAAGCCGAGGGCGGCCTCGGCCTGGGCCAGGGTGGCCTCGTCCACGGGTGCGGGGAGCGAGGGCCGGCCCCAGGGGCGGGTGGTGGCCGCCTTGGCCGCCACCCTCTCCAGCAACTGCGCGTTCTCGGTCATGCGTTCATGATGCAAGCCGCCACTGACAACCGGGCCGGCCTGTGGACAACGCGACGGTTGTGGACAAACCGGCCCGCGGGCGACCGGGACCGGCGTTGGACGACGAGCGGCTCAGCCCACGCCGTCGCCGGCACCACGGCCGTCCCCTCGCTGTCACCACGGCCGTCACCACACAGCCGTCACCCCACCGTCGTCTGCGCTGTCAGCGCGAGGCGAACGGCTGGTCCGTGCGCACGATTTCGCGGCCCAGCGGGAACAGCGAGACCGGGATCAGCTTGAAGTTCGCGATGCCGAACGGGATGCCGATGATGGTGACGCACAGGAGGAGGCCCGTGACGATGTGGCCGATCGCCAGCCACCAGCCGGCCAGGACCAGCCAGAGCACGTTGCCCAGACAGGACGGTGCTCCCGCGTCCCGGCGTTCGACCGTCGTGTAGCCGAAGGGCCAGAGAGCGAAGATCCCGATACGGAAAGCAGCGATGCCGAACGGGATGCCGATGACGGTGATGCAGAGCAGCGCGCCCGCGAGCACGTAGCCGAGGAACAGCCAGAAGCCGCTCAGGATCAGCCAGATGACGTTCAGGATGGTCTTCACTGGGGGCGACCTGCCATTTTCTCGAGCCGGGCGATGCGTTCCGCCATGGGCGGATGTGTCGAGAACATCTTGGAGAGTCCCTGACCAGGACGGAAGGGGTTGGCGATCATCATGTGGCTCGCGGTCTCGATGCGGGGCTCCGGCGGCAGGGGAAGCTGCTTGGTGCCTGTCTCCAGCTTGCGCAGGGCGCTCGCGAGGGCCAGCGGGTCGCCGGTGAGCTGGGCGCCGGTGGCGTCCGCCTCGTACTCCCGCGAGCGGCTGATGGCGAGCTGGATGAGGCTGGCGGCGAGCGGGCCCAGAATCATGATCAGGAGCATGCCGAGTATGCCGGGGCCGTCGTCGTCGTCGGAGCGGCCGATCGGGATCAGCCAGGCAAAGTTGACCAGGAACATGATCACCGAAGCGAGCGCGCCGGCGACCGAGGAGATGAGGATGTCCCGGTTGTAGACGTGACTGAGCTCGTGGCCGATGACTCCGCGCAGCTCGCGCTCGTCGAGGAGGCGCAGAATGCCGTCCGTGCAGCACACGGCGGCGTTGCGGGGATTGCGGCCGGTCGCGAAGGCGTTGGGCGCCTCTGTCGGGGAGATGTACAGGCGGGGCATGGGCTGGCGGGCCTGGGTGGAGAGCTCGCGGACCATCCGGTACAGGGAGGGGGCCTCGAACTCGCTCACCGGGCGGGCGCGCATCGCGCGTAGCGCCAGCTTGTCACTGTTCCAGTAGGCGTACGCGTTGGTGCCGAGCGCGATCAGGACCGCGACGACGAGCCCCATACGGCCGAAGAAGCTGCCGATGACGATGATGAGTGCCGACAGCCCCCCGAGGAGTACTGCGGTCCTGAGCCCGTTGTGCCGGCGGTGCACGGTACGCCCTCCAAGTCGTGCAGCAGGGGAACCCTTTACTTGCGGATCTTGCTGTTCTCCGGTGCCACTGGTGCCGTGGTGTCACATCCAGTGCACCCTCCCGTACTGGTCAACGCCAGGCGGGAGGCACTAGTTCCCTTGTGCCTGCGGGCAGGGGTGTGAGCCGTCCGGGTGAGGACGGTGGCGTACGCGCGCGTGCGGGCTCAGAAGAGGCCGGTGTCGGCGAAGCGCAGAACCAGCTGGGGTGCTCCGGAGAGGGCGATGCCGACGGCCGCGGTGAGGGCGATCGCGGCCGTCAGGGGGGCGGGCACGTGGTGCCTTTCGGTCTGGCCTTCGGGTGCCTTGAAGAGCAGGGCCGTCCACTGGAGGTAGTAGTACAGGGCGATCACGACGTTGACGGCCATGACGACCGCGAGCCAGCCGAGGCCCGCGTCGACAGCCGCCGAGAAGACGGTGACCTTCGCGAAGAGGCCGATGACGCCCGGGGGCAGTCCGGCAAGGCAGAGCAGGAAGAACGCCAGTAGGAGGGCTGCCAGGGGGTTTCGCGCGTACAGGCCTCGGTAGTCCGTGATCCGGTTCGTGGTGCTGGTGCGTCCCACGAGGGCGGCCACCGCGAAGGCGCCGAGGTTCACGGCGGCGTACATGAGGGCGTACGCGACGGTGGAGCCGATGGCGTGCTCGGCATCGTCGGAGTACGCGGCGGCGGCGATCGGTACGAGGAGGTAGCCGGCCTGGCCGACGGAGGACCAGGCGAGGAGACGTACGGCGCTGTACGCGCGCGTGGCCTGCTGGCGGAGGGCCCCGGCGTTGCCGACGGTCATGGTGAGGGCGGCCAGCGCGGCCAGGGCGGGGCCCCAGACGTCGGCGTACGAGGGGAAGGCGACGACGGTGACGAGGATGAGGCCGGAGAACCCGACCGCCTTGCCGACGACCGACAGGTAGGCGGCGATGGGCAGCGGGGCGCCCACGTAGGTGTCGGGGACCCAGAAGTGGAACGGGACGGCGGCGGTCTTGAAGGCGAAGCCGATGAGGGTGAGGACCACGCCGGTCTGGGCCAGGGTGTCCAGTCGGCCGTCGACGTGCTGGATCCCGTCGGCGACCTGGGTGAGGTAGAGGGTGCCGGTCGTCGCGTACACGAAGCTGATGCCCAGGAGGCTGACCGTGGTCGCGGTGACGGACGACAGGAAGAACTTCAGGGCCGCTTCGGATGATGTGCGGTCGCCGTGCCGGATGCCGACGAGGGCGAACGCCGGCAGTGAGGCGACCTCCAGGGCGACGACGAGAGTGGCGAGGTCGCGGGAGGCGGGCAGCAGGGCGGCTCCGGCTGCGGAGGACAGCAGCAGGAACCAGAACTCCCCCTCGGGGAGCCGCCCGCGCGCGTCCTTGAGGGCGGTGACCGACAGAAGGGCTGCCAGTAGCGCGCCTCCGAGCACCAGGAACTGGATGACGAGGGTGAAGTGGTCGGCGGTGTAGCTGCACACACCCGGATCGCCGGTGAGGCAGAAGGTGGAGCGGTCGCCGTCGAGCAGGGGCAGGAGGAGGGCCGTGGAGGCCGCGAGGCCCGCGACCGAGAGCCAGCCGAGGAGGGGCTTGCGCGCGTCGCCCACGAAGAGGTCCGCGACGAGCACGACGAGGGCTGCGACCGCCGCGAGGGTGGGCGGTGCGACGGCCGCCCAGTCGACGGACTGGACCGCCGACTCGGCCAGGGGCTGGGCCAGGGAGCTCATCGGGTGCCTCCTGCGAGGAGCTGCTGCACGGCCGGATCGGTCAGACCGAGGAGGGCCTTCGGCCACAGGCCGGCGACGACGGTGAGGGCGACGAGCGGGCTCCAGGCCGCGAGCTCGTACATCTGGACGTCGGCGAGGCGCGGGGCGTCCGACGGGACGGCGCCCATGCAGACGCGGCGGACCACGACGAGCAGATACGCGGCCGTCAGCAGGGTGCCGAACGCGGCGACCGCCGTGAAGGTGAGGAAGGCGGGGCGGCTGAGGTCGTCCGCCGGGTCGAAGGCGCCGAACAGCGCCAGCATCTCGCCCCAGAATCCGGCGAGGCCCGGCAGGCCGAGCGAGGCGACGGCGGCGAAGGCGAGGAGGCCGCCGAGGCGGGGGGTCCTGCCGTAGAGGGCGGCGCCGGTCTGTTCGGCGAGGGTGTCCAGGTCGGTCGTGCCGGTCCGGTCCTTCAGGGCGCCGACCAGGAAGAAGAGCAGGCCGGTGATGAGACCGTGGGCGATGTTGGCGAACAGTGCGCCGTTCACGCCGGTCGGGGTCATGGTGGCGATGCCGAGGAGGACGAAGCCCATGTGGCCGACGGAGGAGTAGGCGATCAGGCGCTTGAGGTCGCCCTTCGCGCCCTGCTTGGCGAGCGCCAGGCAGGCCAGGGATCCGTAGATGATCCCGACGACGGCGAAGGCGGCGAGGTAGGGCGCGAAGATCCGGAAGCCGTCGGGCGCGACGGGAAGAAGAATGCGGACGAACCCGTACGTACCCATCTTGAGCAGTACGCCGGCCAGCAGGACCGAGCCGACCGTCGGGGCGGCGGTGTGGGCGTCGGGCAGCCAGCTGTGCAGAGGCCACATCGGGGTCTTGACCGCGAGCCCGATCCCGATCGACAGAACGGCGATGACCTGCACGGATGTGGTCAGCGAGCGGCCGTTGTCAGTGGCGAGTGCCACCATGTCGAATGTGCCCGCCTTGATTCCGATCAGGAGCAGGCCGAGCAGCATGACCACGGATCCGAGCAGCGTGAAGAGGATGAACTTCCAGGCCGCCCGGGTCCGGCCCTCACCGCCCCAGCGGGCGATGAGGAAGTACATCGGGATGAGGACCGTCTCGAAGGCGAGGAAGAACAGCAGCAGGTCGAGGACGGCGAAGGTGGCGAGGGTGCCGGACTCGAGGACGAGCACGAGCGCGACGAACGCCTTCGGGGACGGGCCCGCAGGCATCTTGAAGTAGGAGTAGAGCGCGCAGAGGAAGGTCAGGAGCGCGGTCAGGACCAGCAGGGGGAGGGAGATGCCGTCGATGCCGAGGTGGATGCGCACGTCGAGTGCGGGGATCCAGCTGATGTCCGTGCTGGCCTGCATCTTCGACGGATGGTCGTGGTCGAAGCCGAGCGCGAGGACGATCGCGGCGATGAGGATCACGCCGGTGACCGTGACGCCGTGCCGCAGCACGGCCTGCTCTGGTGACTTCCCCTTCAGCCCGGGCGGGGCGGGCAGGAGAGCGGCGACGGCCCCGAGGAGCGGGCCGACCACGATGAACGCCAGAAGGACCTGCATCACGGACTCGTTGATATCGATCACGCCTGCTCACGCTCCCGAGGCGACGAGAAGGGCGGCGACCGCGAGGACGACGGTGCCGGCGAGCAGCGCGCTCACATAGGTCTGGAGGTTGCCGGTCTGGGCGCGCCGCACGGCGGCCCCCAGCCAGCGGGGCAGGGCGCCCGCGCCTTGTACGTAGGTGTCGACGACCTCCCGGTCGAGGAACCGCACGAGGCTCGCACCGGCCTGGACGGGGCGGACGAACAGCACCTGGTAGACGGCGTCGAGGTGGAACCCGTCGGCCGCGTGGCGGTGCAGCGGGCCGAGGAGGAGCCGGCCGGGGTCCGCCGGATCGGGGGCCGAGGCCACGTCTCCGTAGGCGGGCGCGTGCGTCGCGATGGCCTCGGCCTCGACCTGTGCCGCGTCGCCCTCGGGGTGGGCGGCGACCGCGCCCAGCGGGACACGGGCGGCGATCCCGGCGAGATGGCGCCAGGCGGCGTAGGTGACGAGTCCGCCGGCCAATGCCGCTCCGGTGCCGACGACGGAGGTGAGGAGAGTCGGCGCGAGATCGTCGCCGTCGAACCAGTCGGGAAGCGTGCGGTAGGCGAGAGCGCCCAGGGCGAGGGAGGGGACGGCCAGGACCCACAGCACCACGGTCATGGTCAGCGGCTGGCGGCCGTGGTCGGGGGCTTCGGTTCCTCGGCCGCGGAAGGCCAGCAGCCACAGACGGGTCGCGTAGGCGGCCGTGAGAACGGCGGTGAGCACACCGGCGACGAGCACGATCCAGCCCGCGGCGCCAGGAGCGTGCTCGGTGTGGCCGGCTGTGACGTGCTCGGCCGCGCCGAGGACGGACTCCTTGGAGAAGAACCCGCTGAACGGCGGGATCGCGGCCAGCGCGAGGAGCGCCACGGTCATCGTCCAGAAGGCGTCGGGGATGCGGTCGCGCAGGTGGCTCATGCGGGACATGGCGGCCAGCGAGTTGGTGCCGGCGGCGTGGATGATCACACCCGCGGCGAGGAACAGCAGCGCCTTGAAGGCGCCGTGCGAGAGGAGGTGGAAGACGGCGGCGCCGCGATCGCCGACGGCGAGGGCGCCGGTCATGTAGCCCAACTGGCCCATCGTCGAGTACGCGAGGACGCGCTTGATGTCGTCCTGGGCGAGCGCGGCCAGGCCCGAGCCCACCATCGTGACGGCGGCCATCACGGCGAGGACCGCCATCGCGGCCGAGGATGCCTCGAAGACCGGAAGGAGACGGGCGATGAAGTAGACGCCGGCGGCGACCATCGTCGCGGCGTGGATCAGCGCGGAGACGGGCGTGGGGCCTGCCATCGCGTCGGGGAGCCAGGTGTGCAGCGGGAACTGCGCGGACTTGCCGGCCACGCCCGCGAGAAGGAGCAGGGCGACGAGGGTCGGGTGGTCGAGTCCGCCGTGGGCCACGGTGTCGAGGACCTTCGTGATCTCGAAGGACCCGGCGTCGGTGGCGAGGGCGAACAGACCGATGAGGAAGGGGACGTCACCGAGCTTGGTGACCAGGAAGGCCTTGATGGAGGCGGCGCGGGCCTCCGGGGTCTCCCAGTAGTGGCCGACCAGGAAGTAGGAGCAGATGCCCATGACCTCCCAGCCCACCAGCAGCACGATCAGGTCGCCGGAGTAGACGACCAGGAACATCGCGGAGGTGAAGAGGGAGACGAGGGCCGCGTACGAGGGGTAGCGGGGGTCCTCGCGGAGGTAGCCGGTCGAGTAGATCTGCACACAGGCGGCGACGAGCCCGACCATGACGGCGACCAGGGCGGCGAAGCCGTCGATGTGCAGCGCGAGTTCGATCGGCACCGAACCGGTCGGGGTCAGTTCGGTGGCCGCGTCGACGGGGGCGTCTCCGCCTTGGCGCACGGCGACGATCGCGGCCAGCGCGAGGGCGGCGACGGTCGGCAGGACGGCGAGGGGGCGGACGAACCCGGGGGCCGTGCGGCCCAGGAGCAGTCCGGCGGCCGCACCCAGGAACGGAAGGAGGGGGACGAGAACGGCGAGGGTGGTCGTGGTCACGCGCTGGCCTCAGCCTTCTCGGCGGCCGCTCCGGTCGCGGGGGCATCGCTGTCGGGGTCGTCGACCGCGGGGCTTTCGTGGCCCTCCGCGGTGTCGCGGAGCCGGTCGATGTCGGCGGTGCCGCGATTGCGGTGGACGGCGAGGACGATCGCCAGGCCGATGCCGATCTCGGCGGCGGCGATGGCGATGGTGAACAGGGTCAGGGCCTGACCGGAGTGCAGGGTGTCCTCGGCGGTCTTGGTGAGCCAGACGTCGAAGGCGACCAGGTTGAGGTTGACGGCGTTGAGCATCAGCTCGACCGACATCAGGATCAGGATCGCGTTACGGCGGGCGAGGACGCCGTACAGGCCGGTGCAGAAGAGGAGGGCGGAGAGGACGGCGGGGTAGGCGAGGTGCATCAGCGAGCGCCTTCCTGCTCGGCCGGGTTCTCAGGGCCGCCCGGGGCGGACGAGGAACTCCCGGAACTCCCGGGATTTCCGGAACTCTCCGTGACGGACCGGGAACTCTTGGTGGCGGCTCGGGAGTTCACATGGGGAGAGCTCGACTCCGCCTTCGCCTTGCGGGAGAGGACGATCGCGCCGACCAAGGCCGCGAGGAGAAGCACGGAGAGGGCCTCGAACGGGAGGACCCAGTTCTGGAAGAGGCTCGCGCCGGTGACCGCGGTCGAGCCGGCGGCCGGGCCGTCCAGATCGATCCAGGTGGCTCGGAAGGCGTCGACGACCACCCAGATCAGGGCGGCGGCCGCGGTGACGGCGACCGTGAGCGCGACCCAGCGGTTGCCGGAGTCCGCGTCCGGGGAGCGGCCGATGGGGGCTTTGGTGAGCATCAGACCGAACAGGAGGAGCACGACGACGGAACCGACGTAGATGAGGACCTGCACCCATGCGATGAACTCGGCGGTGAGAAGGAGGTATTCCACGGCGAGGCCGCCGAGGGCGACCACGAGCCACAGGGCAGCGTGCACCAGTTGCCTGGTGGTCACGGTGACGAGGGCCGCGCCGAAGGTCATCAGGCCGACGAAGAGGAACGCGATCTCGACGCCGGTCGGGGAGAGGAAGCCGTGCGGTGCTTCGGCGAGCGTCACGCGTCTCCTCCCTCAGGTTCGGCGGACTCGGGTTCGGCGGCCTTGGACTCGGCGGACTCGGTTTCGGCGGACTCGGCCCGGGCGGCCGCCGCGGCCGCGGCCAGCTTGTCGGCCGTCTTGCGGGCGGCGGCGATCTCCTTCGGCTCCTCGGCGGCGGGGTCGAGGGCGGGTGGGGCCGGGACGGTCCACATCCATTCGCGGAGCTTGTCGCGTTCGTGGGTGAGTTCGTGGATGTCGGTCTCCGCGTACTCGAACTCGGGGGACCAGAACAGGGCGTCGAAAGGACACACCTCGATGCAGATACCGCAGTACATGCAGAGCGAGAAGTCGATGGCGAAACGGTCGAGGACGTTGCGGCTGCGCTCGCGGCCACCCGGAGCCGCGGGCGGGACCGTCTCCTTGTGGGAATCGATGTAGATGCACCAGTCGGGGCACTCACGGGCGCAGAGCATGCAGACCGTGCAGTTCTCCTCGAACAGGCCGATCACGCCACGGGTGCGGGGTGCCAGTTCGGGCTGGGCGTCCGGGTACTGCTCGGTGACGGTCTTCCGCGTCATCGTGCGCAGGGTGACGGCCAGGCCCTTGGCGAGGCCACTGCCGGGAATGGGGGCCATGGTTACTGGATCACCACCTTGACGACGCCGGTGAGGGCGATCTGGGCGAGGGAAAGGGGGACGAGAAGAGTCCAGGAGAGCTTCTGGAGCTGGTCCTCGCGCAGGCGGGGGTAGGTGACCCGGAGCCAGATCACGACGAAGGCGAGGACGGCCGCCTTCAGCAGGGTCCAGACCCAGCCGAGGCCGTCGGCGCCCCAGGGGCCGTGCCAGCCGCCCAGGAAGAGGACGGTGGTCAGGCCGCACAGGACGACGATTCCGGCGTACTCGGCGAGGAGGAAGAGAGCGAAGCGCAGGCCGGTGTACTCGGTGTACGCGCCGAAGATGATCTCCGAGTCGGCGACGGGCATGTCGAAGGGCGGTCGCTGGAGTTCGGCGAGGCCGGCGACGAAGAAGACGATCGCGCCGACGATCTGCCAGGGCAGCCACCACCACTCGAAGGCGTCGACGATGCCGGGCAGGGAGACGGTGCCGGCCGCCATCGCCACCGAGGCGGCGGTGAGCAGCATCGGCAGTTCGTAGGCGAGGAGTTGGGCGGCGGTACGCAGTCCGCCCAGGAGGGAGAACTTGTTGGCGCTGGCCCAGCCGGCCATGAGCGAGCCGAGAACGCCGACGCCCATCACGGCGAGCACGAAGAAGATGCCCGCGTCGAGGACCTGGCCGACAGCGCCCTCGCCGGGGCCGATGGGGATGGCCAGCAGGACGAGGAGATACGGGAGGAGGGCGACGGCCGGCGCGAGCTGGAAGATACGGCGGTCCGCGCCCGCGGGGACGATGTCCTCCTTCTGCGCGAACTTCACCCCGTCCGCGACGAGCTGGGCCCAGCCGTGGAAGCCGCCCGCGTACATCGGGCCCAGACGGCCCTGCATATGGGCCATCACCTTGTGCTCCGTCTGACCGACGATCAGAGGGAAGGTGAGGAAGACGACGAACACGACCAGGAGTCGCAGGGCGACGTCGAGAGCGTCGTTCACTGCGGACCTCCTGCGGGGTCTTCGGGGGCGGGGGGTTCGGTGTCACCGGTGCCACGGCCCGAGACGCCGTCAGCGGCAGACGGTTTCTTGGCGCGCTCGGGCTCCGACACCGGCTCCTGCTCGGGCTCCGACACCGGCTCGGGCTTCGGCCCAGCCGTCCGCTCGGACTCCTGGTCGGGCTTCGGCCCAGCCGTCCGCTCGGACTCCTGGTCGGGCTTCGGCTCGGGCTCTGGTTCGTCGAAGGCAGGGCGGGCGTGGTGCCACGGGGCGTCGGAGCTTCGGGGGGCCGAGGCGGGGCGGGTCGGGGCACCGGAGGGCGTGGTCGTGGGCTGGGTCCGCTGAGAGGCCGAGCCCTGAGAGGCGCTCCGCGCGCGGCGCGGCCCTGCGGGAGGCCGCGGGGTCGACTCGGAAGCCGCCGGCTCCACTTCCCCAGCGCCCTCGGCTCCGGTCTTCCCGACGCTCCCGGCCGCGCCACCCGCGCCACCCGCTTCGGGGGCTCCGGGGGCACCGACCGCTCCGGCCGCCTCGATGGCCCCGCCCGCTCCGGGAGCCTCCGTAGCTCCGGACACTCCGGCACCGGTGGCACCGGTGGCACCGGTGGCACCGGTGGCACCGGTGGCTCCGGTGCCGGTGGTCGTCCCCGGAGTGGGGGGCTCTCGGTGCTCCGTGCGCTGGGATGCGGAGCCCGCGCTTGCGCTTCGGGCGCGGCGGGGTGCGGCCGAGGACGGGGGTGTCTCCTGCGAGGTCGACGGGGGCGGCGTCGCCGGGGCCGTCGGTGTCGCAGGGGCCTGGCTGGCTGAGCCCTCTGCTGCTGTGCGGGCGCGGCGGACCGGGCGGTCGGCTGCGGCGCGGGGCGGGCGCTCTCCCGCCGCGCGGCCTGCCGGGGCGCGGGTCGGGCGGGCCGGGGCCGGCGGGAGTTGGCCCTTCAGGGGGCCCCACTCGTTGGGGTCCGGGACGCCTGGAGGCAGCATCTGGCGGCGCTTGGGTCCGCCGTGCTCGGACTCGCCGGGTTCCTTCGCGCCGGGCCAGGCCTTGGCGACGCGGGCGGCCAGCACGAAGTCCTTGCGCAGGGGGTGGCCTTCGAAGGTCTCCGGAAGGAGGAGGTGGTCCAGGGCGGGGTGGCCCTCGAAGACGACGCCGAACATTTCGTGGGTCTCGCGCTCATGCCAGGCCGCGCCGGCGTAGACGTCGACGGCGGTGGCGAGGGTCGGCGTCTCGTGCGGGACCGTCGTTCGCACGAGGAGGCGGCGGACCGGGGACAGGGCCACGACGTGCGCCGAGACGCGGAAGCCGGTGCCGGGCTCGTCGACCGCGCTCAGCCAGTCGAAGTAGCTGCAGGACAGGCGGTCGCGGGCGACGCGCAGGGCGTCGGTCCAGGACGCCGGAGGGACGTCGACCGTCAGGACGTCGTACGACTCCTCGGCCGTGGCCTGCGGGCCGAAGAGCTCCTCGGCGGGGGCGGGAAGCCAGCCGACCGTACTCATCGGCCCTCCCCCGATGTGTCCGGCGAGGACGTCTCCGATGAGGACGTTCCCGGCGAGGGCTCCGCGGACGGGGGCCGCACCAGGCCGCTCTGCAGGGCCGCCCTCGAGGGGCGGGTCACGGCCGGGCGGGACGCGGACGGGCCGTAGCGTTCGTCCAGCGACTCGCGCGCGATCTTCTCCTGGAGCTTGAGGATGCCCTGGAGCAGCGCCTCCGGGCGCGGCGGGCAGCCCGGCACGTAGACGTCGACCGGGATGATCTGGTCGACGCCCTTCGTCACGGAGTAGGAGTCCCAGTAGGGGCCGCCGCAGTTGCTGCACGCGCCGAAGGAGATGACGTACTTCGGCTCGGGCATCTGCTCGTAGAGACGCTTCACGGCCGGGGCCATCTTGTCCGTGACGGTGCCGGAGACGACCATCAGGTCCGCCTGGCGCGGGCCCGGCGCGAAGGGGATGACGCCGAGGCGGATGAAGTCGTGGCGGGCCATCGAGGCGGCGATGAACTCGATCGCGCAGCAGGCGAGGCCGAAGTTGAAGACCCAGAGCGAGTAGCGGCGGCCCCAGTTGAGGACCACCTTCATCGGCTCGGGGGCGAGGCGGGCCAGGGCGCCGAGGCGCTTCGGCTCGGGCAGGAGAACGGGCGCCGAGGGCTCCTGTTCCGGCGGGTTCGCTTCCGGCGTCACGTCCATGTCAGGACGCCCTTCTTGTATGCGTACAGCAGGCCCACGGCCAGGAAGCCGAGGAAGATGAACATCTCGACGAGCGTGGTCGCACCGTAGCCGGGGGCTGCGAAGACCGTCGCCCAGGGGAAGAGGAAGATCGAGTCGACCGCGAAGATCACGTACAGGAAGGCGTAGACGTAGTAGCGGACCTGGGTGTGCGCCCAGCCCTCGCCGACCGGGTCGACGCCGCACTCGTAGGTCAGGAGCTTTTCCGGGGTGGGGACCACCGGGCTCAGCAGGCGGGCCGCGCCGAAGGCGACGGCGACGAAGAGCACGCCGACGACGGCGAGCAGTCCGACGACGGAATAGGACTGGAAGTAGTCCGCCGCGAAGTCCGCCGCGACATCGACGGTCGGTTCCCGCACGTCCGTCCCCTCGCTCCCTGACCTCAGCCTCTTCGACGACTGACCGGATCGACGACCTGTACGCACGGGAGTCTAGGCCCTGATAAAGAGACAGTAAGCAGCCCGTCACGGCTCGGGACGCGGGGCGGGGGTTTTCCCCCGGCCGAGGATGGCAGCAGACCTCATGGCGCGGCGGCGTACGGCGCGGCAGGCTAGCCGATATGACCGCTTCCACCAGCCACTCCGCCGCCCGCCCGGGAACGTCCGGGCCGGGGGGCGCGGGGTACGACGACGATCGTCTGCCTCCAGCCCGTTTCGCCTACGACCCGCAGACGTGGAAGGAGATCGCGCACCTTCTGACGAATCTGCCGATGTCGTTGATCGGGTTCACCTATGTGATGACGGTGATCGTCACGGGGGCCGCGATGACCGTCACCGTGGTCGGTTTCCCCTTGTTGATGCTGGGGCTGACCGGGGCGCGGCTGATGGGCCGGTTCGAGCGGGCGCGGGCCCGGTGGCTGCTGGGGGTGCGGATCGACGAGCCGAGTCCACTGCCGCTGCGCAGGGCGGGCGGCCTCACGCAGCGGATGTGGCTGGCGCTGAAGGACCCGGTGGGCTGGCGCACGGTGCTGTACGACCTCATACGGCTGCCCTGGGGGATCCTGACGTTCAGCGTGGTCGTCCCCTCCCTTTTCGTGCTGTGGCCGGTGCTGCCGTATCTGGCGCGCGGTCTGACGAACGCGGACCGGGCGATGGTGCGGGGGCTGCTGTCTCCCTCCGACGAGCTGGAGCGTCGGATCGCGGAGCTGGAGTCGGACCGCGGGGTGGTGGTCGACACGGCGGCGGCCGACCTGCGGCGCATCGAGCGCGACCTGCACGACGGGGCGCAGGCCCGGCTGGTCAACCTGGCGATGGGGCTGGGCCTGGCGAAGGAGAAGCTCCTGGAGGGGCAGGCCGACGACGTCGTGGCCGCGATGGTGGAGGAGGCGCACGGCGAGGTGAAGCTGGCGCTGCAGGAGCTGCGGGACCTGGCGCGCGGGATCCACCCGGCCGTCCTGACCGACCGCGGCCTGGACGCGGCCCTGTCCTCGGTGGCCTCGCGCTGCACGGTGCCGGTGAAGGTGACCGCCGATCTGCCGTCCCGACCGGCGCAGGCCATCGAGGGCATCGCCTACTTCACCGTCTCGGAGCTGCTGCAGAACATCAGCAAGCACAGCGGCGCCCGTTCCGCCTCGGTCGACGTGTGGCGGACGGACGACCGGCTGCTCATCCAGGTGTGGGACGACGGCCGGGGCGGCGCGTCGCTCGACGGAGGTTCGGGGATGCAGGGGCTGGCGGAGCGGCTGGACGCCGTGGACGGGCTCTTCGTCGTGGAGTCGCCGGTGGGGGGTCCGACGACGGTGACGGCGGAGCTGCCCTGGCGGGACCGGGGACCCGGCGGCCGGGGGAGGTAGGGAAAACCCCCCCTCCAAGATGCCGACGGACTCCATGGTCCGCGCGCCCGCCGCCGAGGAGGGTGGGAGGCACGGATCGACAGCTGCGCGATGAGCAGGACGAGTAGAACGGACGACGCCGATGGCCACGCAGTACGGGCAGTACGACCAGTACGGGCAGTACGACCAGTACGGGCGGTACGGGCAGGACGAGCAGGCCGCAGGCGGGTACGCGCGCCGGGACGGGGGGCGCCGGCATCTGCTCCCGACGGGGCTGCGCGAGCCGCTGACGGCGCGCCACTGGCGTGAGCTCCTCTACGTGCTGCTCGGTCTGCCGATCGGCATCCTGCTGTTCGTGTTCGCCGTGACGACGCTGTCGCTGGGGGCGGGCCTGCTGGTGACGTTCATCGGCATCCCGGTGCTGGCGGCTGGGCTGGCCGCGGGCCGGGCACTGGGGGCGCTGGAGCGGGCCAGGGCGCGCGGGCTGCTCGGCCTGGAGGTGGGCGACCCCGAGCCGCTGCGGGTGCGCGGGAACGGCGCGATGGGCTGGATGGCCGCCGTGCTGAAGAGCGGCACGTCGTGGCGGAACATGCTGTACGCGGTGCTGCAGTTCCCGTGGGCGGTGTTCTCCTTCGCCGTCACCGTGACGGTGTGGTCGCTCGGCTGGACCATGCTGACGTACCCGCTGTGGTTCTGGGTCTTCCCGATGTCCGGCGGCCAGGACGGGCTCCAGCTGTACGGCGACGATCACCGCAACATCTACCTGGACAACCCCTTCGAGATCACCGTGACCGCGCTGGTGGGGCTGTTGATCACGCTGGCCACGCCGTGGATCGTGCGGGCGCTGACGACGGTGGACCGGCTGATGGTGCACGGTCTGCTCGGGCCGTCGTCGCTGGGGGCGCGGGTGGTGGAGCTGGAGTCCGACCGCGGGGTCGTGGTGGACGCGGCGGCGGCCGACCTGCGGCGGATCGAGCGCGACCTGCACGACGGGGCGCAGGCCCGGCTGGTCGGTCTCGCGATGGACCTGGGGCTGGCCAAGGAGAAGCTGCGGGAGGATCCGCAGGAGGCGGCACGGATGGTGGGCGAGGCGCACGGTGAGGTCAAGACGGCGTTGCAGGAGCTGCGGGACCTGGCGCGCGGGATCCACCCGGCCGTCCTGACCGACCGCGGCCTGGACGCGGCCCTGTCCTCGGTGGCCTCGCGCTGCACGGTGCCGGTGCGGGTGGACGTGGATCTGGTGGAGCGGCCGGCGCCGGCGATCGAGGGGATCGCGTACTTCACCGTCTCGGAACTGCTGCAGAACGTCAGCAAGCACAGCGGGGCCCGGTCGGCCTCGGTGGATGTGTGGCGGGTGGAGGACCGGCTGCTGCTGCAGGTGGTGGACGACGGGGTGGGCGGCGCGGACGCCTCCGGCGGGTCGGGGCTGGCCGGGCTCGCGGGACGGCTGGACGCCGTCGACGGAATCCTGGTCGTGGACTCCCCGGCGGGCGGTCCCACCCGGATCACCGCGGAGCTGCCCTGGCGGGGCGGCCTGGTCTGAGCCGGACGGTCACGCCTCCTCCCCTTCAGCGTCCCGGAACCACCCGCCCTCCCCGGTCCGTGCGGCCGAAAGGGGGCGGGTCCTGTCCTGATCCCGCCGTCCTGACCGTCCTGAACCCTTGGCCTGCCCGTTTCCGGGTGCAGAAGAGCCAGATGCTGGAATGCTTGACTGGTTCGACCAACGGGGTGGACGGCTGGGGGGCCGAGGATCGTGGAGGACAGGGTGCGGGTGGTCATCGCCGAGGATTCGGTGCTGTTGCGGGAGGGGCTGACCCGGTTGCTGACCGACCGGGGGCATGACGTGGTCGCGGGGGTCGGGGACGCCGAAGCACTGGTCAAGACCATCACGGAGCTCGACGCCGAGGGCGCGCTGCCCGACGTGGTCGTCGCCGACGTGCGGATGCCGCCCACCCACACGGACGAAGGCGTGCGGGCCGCCGTGCAGCTGCGCAAGGCGCATCCCGGGCTCGGGGTGCTGGTGTTGTCGCAGTACGTGGAGGAGCGGTACGCCACCGAACTCCTGGCCGGTTCCAGCCGCGGGGTCGGGTATCTGCTCAAGGACCGGGTGGCCGAGGTGCGGGAGTTCGTGGACGCCGTGGTGCGGGTCGCCCAGGGCGGCACCGCCCTCGACCCGGAGGTCGTCGCGCAGCTGCTCGGCCGGAGCCGCAAGCAGCACGTGCTGACGGGGCTCACCCCGCGGGAGCGGGAGGTCCTCGGGCTGATGGCCGAGGGGCGGACGAACTCGGCGATCGCCCGGCAGCTGGTCGTCAGCGACGGGGCGGTGGAGAAGCACGTCAGCAACATCTTCCTGAAGCTCGGCCTGTCCCCGAGTGACGGGGATCACCGCCGGGTACTCGCGGTTCTCACCTACCTCAATTCGTAGCGGAGTGGCAGCGTGCCCTTCGCCGGCCGGAGAACCTCGACCTGCGTCCGGAGCGTCTGACGGAGTGGCGCCGAGGAGCGGGAAATCATGACCAGCGGGGGCGCCGGGCCGTTCCGGGACGGCGAACCGTCCTCCCGAAGGCCGAGGGAAGGCGACCCTTACGGACGTAGGGTTGATCCCGGAGGGCCTTCGGGAAGACCCTCCGGGACAGCCGCCTCGAGGGAGGTCCAGTTCAGTGACCAGTCAGGTCAGCCCAGCGGAACAGGCCGACGGAACCGACGGAGCGGACGGCACCGTCGTGGGAGAGCAGCGCAAACCGGGCGGGACGAAGGATGTCCGTCGTCTCGACCGGGTGATCATCAGGTTCGCGGGGGACTCGGGTGACGGTATGCAGCTCACCGGTGACCGTTTCACCTCGGAGACGGCGTCGTTCGGCAACGACCTGTCCACCCTGCCGAACTTCCCCGCCGAGATCCGCGCGCCCGCCGGCACCCTGCCCGGCGTGTCCTCGTTCCAGCTGCACTTCGCCGACCACGACATCCTCACGCCGGGCGACGCGCCCAATGTGCTGGTCGCCATGAACCCGGCGGCGCTGAAGGCGAACATCGCCGACGTGCCGCGCGGCGCGGAGATCATCGTCAACACGGACGAGTTCACCAAAAGGGCGATGCAGAAGGTGGGGTACGCGGCCTCGCCGCTGGAGGACGGTTCCCTCGACGGTTACCAGCTCCACCCGGTCCCCCTGACCACGCTGACCGTCGAGGCCCTCAAGGAATTCGACCTCACCCGGAAGGAGGCCGAGCGCAGCAAGAACATGTTCGCGCTCGGCCTTCTGTCATGGATGTACCACCGGCCGACCGAGGGCACCGAGAAGTTCCTGAGGTCGAAGTTCGCCAAGAAGCCCGACATCGCGGCCGCGAACATCGCCGCGTTCCGCGCCGGGTGGAACTTCGGTGAGACGACCGAGGACTTCGCGGTCAGCTACGAGGTGGCCCCGGCGGCGAAGGCGTTCCCGGTCGGCACGTACCGGAACATCTCCGGGAACCTCGCTCTGGCGTACGGGCTGGTCGCCGCCTCCCGGCAGGCCGATCTGCCGCTGTTCCTCGGCTCGTACCCGATCACGCCGGCCTCGGACATCCTGCACGAGTTGAGCAGGCACAAGAACTTCGGCGTGCGCACCTTCCAGGCGGAGGACGAGATCGCCGGCATCGGGGCGGCGCTGGGGGCCGCGTTCGGCGGCTCGCTGGCCGTGACGACCACCTCGGGTCCGGGCGTGGCGCTGAAGTCGGAGACCATCGGGCTGGCGGTCTCCCTGGAACTCCCGCTGCTGGTGATCGACATCCAGCGCGGCGGGCCGTCCACGGGGCTGCCCACCAAGACCGAGCAGGCGGACCTGCTGCAGGCGATGTTCGGCCGCAACGGTGAGGCGCCGGTGCCGATCGTCGCGCCGTGCACGCCGGCCGACTGTTTCGACGCCGCCCTGGAGGCGGCCCGGATCGCGCTGACGTACCGCACGCCGGTGATGCTGCTGTCCGACGGCTATCTGGCCAACGGCTCAGAGCCCTGGCGCATCCCGGAGCTGGAGGAGCTGCCGGACCTAAGGGTGCAGTTCGCGCAGGGGCCCAACCACACGCTGGACGACGGCAGCGAGGTGTTCTGGCCCTACAAGCGCGATCCGCAGACCCTGGCCAGGCCATGGGCGGTCCCGGGCACGCCCGGTCTGGAGCACCGCATCGGCGGGATCGAGAAGGAGGACGGGACGGGGAACATCTCGTACTCCCCGGCCAACCACGACTTCATGGTCCGCACGCGCCAGGCCAAGATCGACGGCATCGAGGTCCCGGACCTGGAGGTGGACGACCCGCACGGTGCGAGCACCCTGGTGCTGGGCTGGGGTTCCACCTACGGGCCGATCATCGCGGCCGTACGGCGGCTGCGGACGGCCGGGGAGGCGATCGCGCAGGCCCACCTGCGGCATCTGAACCCCTTCCCGCGCAACCTCGGCGCGGTGCTGAAGCGGTACGACAAGGTCGTCGTGCCGGAGATGAACCTCGGCCAGCTCGCCACCCTGATCCGGGCGAAGTACCTGGTCGACGCGCACTCCTACAACCAGGTCAACGGTATGCCGTTCAAGGCGGAGCAGCTCGCCTCGGCGCTCAAGGAGGCCATCGATGGCTGAGACCTCAGTGGAAGGCACGGGCACGATCGAGGCGCTCTCGCTCGTCCCCAAGGCCGAGGGCAGACAGTCCATGAAGGACTTCAAGTCCGACCAGGAAGTGCGCTGGTGCCCAGGCTGCGGTGACTACGCGATCCTGGCGGCCGTCCAGGGGTTCATGCCGGAACTGGGGCTGGCCAGGGAGAACATCGTCTTCGTCTCCGGCATCGGCTGCTCCTCGCGCTTCCCGTACTACATGAACACGTACGGCATGCACTCCATCCACGGACGCGCCCCGGCCATCGCGACGGGGCTGGCCGCCAGTCGGCGCGACCTGAGCGTGTGGGTCGTGACGGGGGACGGCGACGCGCTGTCGATCGGCGGGAACCACCTCATCCACGCTCTGCGCCGCAACGTCAATCTGAAGATCCTGCTGTTCAACAACCGCATCTACGGACTCACCAAGGGCCAGTACTCGCCCACCTCCGAGGTCGGCAAGATCACCAAGTCGACGCCGATGGGATCGCTGGACGCCCCGTTCAATCCCGTGTCGCTGGCCCTCGGCGCCGAGGCGTCGTTCGTGGCGCGGACCATCGACTCCGACCGCAAGCACCTCACGGAGGTCCTGCGGCAGGCCGCCGCCCACCCCGGCACGGCCCTGGTCGAGATCTACCAGAACTGCAACATCTTCAACGACGGCGCGTTCGAGGTGCTCAAGAACCGGCAGTCGGCCGAGGAGGCGGTGATCCGCCTGGAGCACGGGCGGCCGATCCGCTTCGGTGCGGACAACGCGCGGGGGGTCGTGCGCGACCGGCAGACCGGTGAGCTGACGGTCGTCCCCGTGACCTCGGAGAACGAGGCGGACGTTCTGGTCCACGACGCGCATGCCGCGTCCCCGACCACGGCGTTCGCCCTCTCCCGCCTCGCCGACCCCGACACCCTGCACCACACCCCGATCGGTGTGCTGCGCTCGGTCGAACGGCCGGTCTACGACACGCTGCTGGCGGACCAGCTGGACACCGCGATCGAACAGCACGGCAAGGGCGACCTGTCCGCGCTGCTGGCCGGCGGGGACACCTGGACCGTCGTCGGCTGAGGAGCGGACCGGCCGGGCTGTCCGTCGTCAGCTGACGGGTGGAAGGCCGGGGTGTCCGTCGTCGGATGACGACTGAGGCCTGGTGACGGACGGCCGGGGAACGGCTAGCGGGCCCGGGAACCTGGTTCCCGGGCCTCGTCGTATGCGCGGCGGGCCTTCTCGACGTCGGTCATGCGGTCCTGCGTCCATCCCGCCAGCGCACGCACCTGTTCGGCCGCCTCGCGGCCCAGTTCGGTGAGGGAGTAGTCGACGCGGGGCGGGATCACCGGCTTGGCGTCGCGGTGGACGAGGCCGTCCCGCTCCAGGGTCTGCAGGGTCTGGGTCAGCATCTTCTCGCTGACCCGCCCGATCGCCCGGCGCAGTTCGCTGAAGCGGTACGGGCGGTCGAGGAGGTGGATCAGCACGAGAACGCCCCAGCGGCTGGTGACGTGCTCGAGGACCAGTCGATGGGGGCACATGGTCTCGTCGACCCTCGGGATGCTTACTGACATGCCAGTACCTTACTTCAAAGTGGGTACTTTCGCAGAGTTAGCGCTCGCCCTACGGTTAGTGCCAGACCCGCTGACCCCCCCTAGGAGTTCCTGAGCCATGAGCATCGTCGTCACCGGAGCCACCGGACACCTCGGCCGCCACGTCGTCGAGCAGCTGCTGGAGAAGGTCCCGGCGGACCAGATCACCGCCGTCGTACGGGACGAGGCCAAGGCCGCCGACTTCGCGGCCCGCGGCGTGCGGCTCGCCGTCGCCGACTACAACGCCCCCGAGACCTTCGGCAGCCTGTTCGCCCCGGGCGACAAGGTCCTGCTGATCTCGGGCAACGAGTTCGACAAGGGCCGCCCGGCACAGCACCGGGTCGTGATCGACGCGGCGAAGGCGGCCGGGGTCGCGCTCCTCGCGTACACCAGCGCGCCGGGCACGCTGAGCGCGGCGCTGGCGGACGACCACCGCGCCACCGAGAAGGCGCTGGTCGACTCCGGTCTGCCGTACACGCTGCTGCGCAACGGCTGGTACCACGAGAACTACACCGAGAACCTGGCCCCGGTGCTGGAGCACCACGCCGTCGTCGCGGCGGCCGGTGAGGGCAGGGTCTCCTCCGCCCCCCGCGCCGACTACGCGGCCGCCGCCGTCGCCGTGCTGACCGGCGAGGGGCACGAGAACAAGACGTACGAGCTGGGCGGCGACGAGGCGTGGAGCTTCGCGGAGTACGCCGCGGAGCTGAGCAGGCAGACCGGCAAGGAGATCGTCTACAACTCCGTGTCCACCGAGGCGCTCACCGGCATCCTGACCGGCGCCGGGCTCCCCGGGCCGCTCGCCGCGATCCTGGCCGGCGTGGACGCGTCCATCGAGAAGGGCGAGCTGGTCGTCTCCAGCGGCGACCTGTCCCGGCTGGCCGGGCGCCCCACCGCGCCGATGGCCGACTCGATAGCGGCCGCGCTCAAGGGCTGACGCTCCCCCGGGAGGCCGTCGAACAGCCACCACCCCCGCCTGTCATGACCGTATGGCGATACGGGCATGACAGACGGGGGTGCTCGGCGTTACCTTCGTCCACGCATGCCGGAAGCGAGAGGGAGGGCCCATGGCCGGGACGTCGAGGAGTGAGGGTCGGATAGGCCTGCTGAACGGCTTCGCGGCTTACGGGATGTGGGGCCTGGTGCCCCTCTTCTGGCCGCTGCTCAAGCCGGCCGGGGCCACCGAGATCCTCGCCCACCGCATGGTCTGGTCCCTCGCCTTCGTCGCCGTCGCGCTGCTCGTCGTCCGGCGCTGGGCATGGGCCGGCGAGCTGCTGCGGCAGCCGCGCCGGCTGGCCCTCGTGGTGATCGCCGCGGCCGTCATCACCGTGAACTGGGGCGTCTACATCTGGGCCGTGAACAGCGGCCACGTCGTCGAGGCCTCCCTCGGATACTTCATCAACCCGCTGGTCACCATCGCCATGGGCGTACTGATCCTGAAGGAGCGGCTTCGGCCCGTGCAGTGGGCGGCGGTCGGGATCGGTCTCGCGGCGGTGCTGGTGCTGACCGTCGGCTTCGGCCGGCCGCCGTGGATCTCCCTCTGCCTGGCCTTCTCCTTCGCCACCTACGGGCTGGTGAAGAAGAAGGTCAACCTCGGCGGGGTCGAGTCGCTGGCCGCCGAGACCGCCGTCCAGTTCCTGCCCGCCCTCGGCTACCTGCTGTGGCTGTCCTCGCACGGCGACGCCACCTTCACGACCGAGGGCGCCGGACACGCGGCGCTGCTGGCCTCCACGGGCATCGTCACCGCACTCCCCCTCGTCTGCTTCGGCGCGGCGGCGATCCGCGTGCCGCTGTCCACGCTGGGCCTGCTGCAGTACATGGCGCCGGTCTTCCAGTTCCTGCTCGGCGTCCTCTACTTCGGCGAGGACATGCCGCCCGAGCGCTGGGCCGGGTTCGCGCTGGTGTGGCTGGCACTGGTGCTGCTCACCGGGGACGCGCTGCGCACCTCGCGGCGCACGGTCCGGACGCCGGCCGCCGCGATGCTCGGCGGGATCGATGGGATCGACGAGATCGACGGCGTTGACGGCACCGGTCGTAACGGGATCGCGGAGACGGCGGCTTCCGTCACGTCGGTCGCACCCGGGGTCCCCGCGCCTGAGGCCGAGGTCCCTCCCCTCGCCAAGCCGTAGGCCGCGGTCACCCAGGGACCCCCGGCGGCCGCCGGAGTTCGCGACGGACCGCGCCGATTGCGGCGCATGAGAGGCCGACGCGGTCCCGGGCTGCTAGAAGTGGCTGCATGACCGAGACATCCGCAGGATCAGACGCGGCGCCCGCGCCCGTGCACTGGAAGCTCGTCGTCGACGCCGCCGACCCGCATGCGCAGGCCGACTTCTGGGCGGCCGCGCTGCACTACGAGGTCGAGGACAACAGCGCGCTGATCGAGCGGCTGCTGGGGCTCGGGGCGCTGCCGGGCGCGGCGACGCTGGAGTTCCACGGCCGCCCGGCCTTCCGGGACCTGATCGCCGTACGCCACCCCGCCGACCCGTACGACCCCGACAGCGGGACCGGTCTGGGACGGCGGCTGCTGTTCCAGCGGGTGCCCGAGGCGAAGACGGTGAAGAACCGGCTGCATCTCGACCTGCACCCCGGCGCGGAACGACGGACCGACGAGGTCGAGCGGCTGAACGGGCTGGGCGCGACTGTGCTGCGGGAGGTGAAGGAGCCGTCCGGAGCCTGGACGGTGATGGCGGATCCCGAGGGGAACGAGTTCTGCGTGCACTAGGACCCGTCCGGGGAGACGGGGTCGGCGACGGCGTGCGGGGAGAGGGGGAAGCGCTTCGGGGAGGGCCCATCCCGGGCCCCTGGGGAAGCGGCGCCCGTATGGCCGGCTCTGTCCGGTATCTGAATCCGACGGCCGGTTGCCGCTCTTGACGCGGAGTCAGTGGCGAGTTCACCATCCTGGAACCCCATTCACCGTGGGATCGCCGTGATCCGGTGATTCCCGAGGCATTCGGAGCCCCCCACATGAAGCTCCCCGCTTCCCGGCGCACGGCGGTCGCCGGCGCCGTCTCGGTTGTCATGCTCCTGACTGGTGGATCGATAGCGGGAGCGGCCCCCGCGCCCCGGTCCGCCGCGCTCGCCGCCGCCCCCGACATCCCCTTGGCCAACGTCAAGGCGCACCTGACCCAGCTGCAGTCCATCGCCACCGCCAACGGCGGCAACCGCGCCCACGGCCGGGCCGGCTACAAGGCCTCGCTCGACTACGTGAAGGCCAAGCTGGACGCCGCCGGATACACCACCGCCATCCAGCAGTTCACCTCGTCCGGCCGCACCGGCTACAACCTGGTCGCCGACTGGCCCGGCGGCGACGTCAACCAGGTCGTCATGGCCGGCTCCCACCTGGACTCGGTGACCTCGGGAGCCGGGATCAACGACAACGGCTCGGGCTCGGCGGCCGTGCTCGAGACGGCCCTCGCCGTGTCCCGGGCCGGGTACCAGCCCACCAAGCATCTGCGGTTCGCGTGGTGGGGAGCGGAGGAGCTGGGTCTGGTCGGTTCGCGGTACTACGTCAACAACCTCTCGTCCGCGAACCGTTCGCGCATCAGCGGCTACCTGAACTTCGACATGATCGGCTCGCCGAACCCCGGCTACTTCGTCTACGACGACGACCCGACCATCGAGAAGACCTTCAAGGACTACTTCACCGGCCTGGGCGTCTCGACGGAGATCGAGACCGAGGGCGACGGCCGCTCCGACCACGCCCCCTTCAAGAACGCGGGCGTCCCGGTGGGCGGCTTGTTCAGCGGCGCCGACTACGTCAAGACGGCGGCGCAGGCGGCCAAGTGGGGCGGCACGGCCGGACAGGCCTTCGACCGCTGCTACCACTCCTCCTGCGACACCACCGCCAACATCAACGACACCGCCCTGAACCGCAACGCGGACGCCGTCGCGCACGCGGTCTGGACGCTGTCCTCCTGATCGAGCCGACGGGCCGACCGCCGACGGAGCGGCGGGAGACGGGCGGCGGGCGACGGGTGCCCCTGTCTCCCGCGTCCCCGTACCCGTCTCCCGTCTCCCGTCCCCCTCCTGCGGCCGTCATCCGCCTGGTCGTGAGCTCGCTACGCGCCTGCCTTGCGGGCGCGTTCGGCCAGGCGGAGCATCCGCGCGCGGGCCGACTCCAGTTGTTCGACGTCGTCGGCGGCCGGACCCTCCTCGGTGGTGAGCTCCGTCCACAGGCCGAGGAGTTCGGTCCCCAGGTTCAGCCCCTGCAAGGGGTCGCGCACGGCACGCCAGGCCGCCGTCGCGCTCTGGACGTTGCCGTACGCGGCTTCCGCGTCCCGGGCCCGGCGGTGGATGCGGGCCAGGTCCAGGGAGACGTGGAAGGCGCGCAGCGGGTCGCCTCCCAAGTAGGCGATGTATGCCATGAGTTCGCGCAGCCGGAGCACTTCTGGGTGCTCCGGTCCCAACGTCCCGGACGCCTCAAGCACGGTGCGCTCCGCGAGCCCGGCCGCGGCGTCTATACGGCCCGCCCGCACGGCCTCGTTGATCTGTGCCATCGGCTCCCCGAGGAGCGCGGGGACGCCGCCGACGCCGTGAAGGGTCCGGGGGTCGTCCCCGAGCACCGCCTCCGCGACCGCGTCGAAACCGCGGGCGGGGGTGGGCTTGGAGTCGGGATCGGGATCGGAGGCCGAGGCGGAGACGAACTCGTCGGGGAGGAGGGGAGTGGGAGCAGGGGGTGCGGGGGCCACGGCGGCGGGAGGAATCGGGAGCGGGGTCGGAGTCGGAATCGGGGGTGCGGCGGGGGCGGTGTCGGGGACGGCGTCGTGAATGGCGTCTGGGCTCGGCTGCTCGTCCATCGCCGGGGGCGGGCCGAACACTCCTGTGGGCGCGGTGACGGTGCCGAGGGGCGGGACGTCGTCCTGGACGGCGGGCTCCTGCGCCGACGGCTGTGACTCTGCCGATGTCTGCGGGTGCGGCTCCGTCGACGACTGCGTCTGCGGCTCTGCCCGCGTCGGCTCCGACGTCGGCACCCGTGACGCTTCCGGTGACGACGCCGGTGCCGGTGCGGGCTTCCGCTCCGTCTCCGGCTCGGGCACCGCGCGCAGGGGGAACGTCGGGGCCGCGTCCCGTACCGGCTCGGCCACCGGGCGCAGGAAGTGCGTGGGCTTGTCGTCGCGGGGTAGGGCGGGCCGTTCCCCGTCCGAGGGCGCGGGAGCGGGCGCGGGCGCGGGGGCGGGCGCGGACGCAGCGGAGGAGGGTGAGGCGTGGACGGTGGCGGGGGGTGCGGCAAGGTGAGTTCCGTGCTGCTCCGACGCCTTCGCCGGCACCGCCGTCGTCCGCAGGGGTTCTGCCGTGAAGTGGCTGGAACCGTCGGGCTCCACGCGCAGGGGGACGACGTACCCGATGCGTTCGTCGTGGACCGAGGCGAGGACCGCGTGTCCGGTGGCGAGGGCGATGCGGTGGAGGTGGCTCAGCACGGCGCGCTGGATCTCCTCGCCCTCGGCCGCCACGACCGGTACGCCGCCTATGGTCGCCGTCCCGCCCCCACGGACGTGGACGTCCAGCGGCGCCACCACGACGGCCGGGCGGCCGGGGTGCTTCTGTTCCCGCTTCTTCTCGCGGCTGAGTCGAGACATCGGTTCCTCACTCGGATGCGCCGTCACGATCCGGTCGTCCAGGTCCGTGTACGCGTACACGTACTGTTGAGTCTCTCCGAGCGCTCCCGGTCCTCACGTCACCGCGACGTCACAGCATCGTTCCAGGAACCGACGCCATACTCCCGGGGCCACCCCGGGAATCACCAGGATCAGGGACGTCCCGGAGGAACGGCGACGACTGGGAGGGACACGGGGATGGGGACGACGGACGGGCTGCGGGGGCCGGAGATCTGGATCCGCGGGCCGGTGGCCGCACCGGAACCGGCGTCGGCGCCGACGCCGTACGCGTCCGCCGTCACGCCTCGCCGCTTCTCGTGGGTGGCCACGCACGGCGGGGCCGGCAGCTCCACGCTCGCCACGGTCTACGGCGGCCACGACAGCGGCCGCAACTGGCCCGGCGCCGGTGATCCGCCGTCCGTGCTGCTGGTCGCCCGTACTCATGCGGCCGGACTGGAGTCCGTGCTGCGGACCCTGGAGGTCTTCCGGCGCGGAGAGGCTCCGCAAGGACTCGACCTGGACGCCGTCGTCCTCGTGGCGGACGCGCCGGGCCGGCTGCCGCGGCCGCTCGCGCAGCGGGTCAGGTTCATCGAGTCCGTCGTCGACGTGTACCGGGTGCCGTGGGTGACCGACTGGCGTCTCGGCGACCTGGGCGGCAGCCCGCCACGGGAGACCGCGCCCCTGGTCCGGCTCACCGGAGCGGTGGGCGGGAGGGCGCACTGACGGGCGGCCCGGGGACAGGGGGCTCGCAGTGGCCCCCTGCTGTGGAGATCGCCGCGGCCGTGCGGGCGGGGCGGCTGCGGGCCGTGGACGTCGTCTCCGAGGCGCTGGTGCGGATCGCCCGGGCCGACGGTTTCCTGTGCGCCTTCGCCGAGGTGTGGGAGGAGCGGGCGCGGGCGTGGGCGCGTGAGGTCGACTTACGGGTCGCCGCGGGCAGGCAGCTGCCGCTGGCCGGTGTGCCGATCGGCGTGAAGGGGCGTCACGGGCTGCGTGCCGCGGGCCCGTTGGTCTCCGCGGGGTGCGTGCCCGTGGGCGTGACCTCGGTACCGGGACCCGGCACTCCCTGGCAGACCTGGGGTCTCGGCGCGCATGGCCGTACCGTCAATCCCTGGCGCGCCGACCGCACACCGGGCGGTTCCTCGGCCGGCTCGGCGGCAGCGGTGGCCGCCGGACTGGTCCCCATGGCGACCGGCAGCGACGGCGCGGGGTCGGTGCGCATCCCGGCCGCCTGGTGCGGCGTCACGGGTCTGAAGACCACGAGCGTACGGCCGCGGTCCGCCGGCCCCGCGGGGCGGACCGCGTCGCCCGACCGCACGGGGCTGGCGGCGGTCGGCGTGCTGGTGCGGCACGCGGTGGACGCCGAGGCGTACTGGCAGGTCATGGCCCCCGAGCGGGATCGTGCGCCGATCGACGAATCTGTCCGTGCACCGATGCGTGCACCGTTGCGTGCACCGGTTCGGGTTCCGGCTGCCGGCCCGCCCACCGCCGTCTTCTCCCCCGACCTCGGCTTCGCCGACCCCGACCCCGAGCCGCTCGCCCTCGCCCGTGACGCCGCCCGGCGCCTCGCCGACGCCGGTGTCGTACGGCTGCTTCCCCCCTCCGGGACGCCCTTGCGGCTGGAGGATCCCGCCCCGGCCTGGCTGGCTCTGCGCACCCCGGGCGCGGACGTCACCGCGGCCGAACGCCTGCGGGCGGTGAACGACCGCCTCCTGGACGGCTTCTTCTCCGGCGTCGATCTGCTGCTGACGCCCACCACCCCGAACGCGGCGCACGGCCACGAAGGCCCGGGCGACCGCTACTCGACGGCGCTCACCTGGGCGTTCAATCTGAGCGGGCACCCGGCGATCAGCATCCCGGCGGGGTTCGGCGCGGACGGCTGTCCGGTGGGGTTGCAGATGGTGGCCGCGCGGGGCGGGGAAGCCTCGCTGCTGGCAACGGCCCGAGCCGCGGAGAACGACCGGCCCACCGACCCGGCAGGTACTTGCGCACACATATAATGCAGACGCATACTACTTCGTACGTCAACCACCTGGGGGAGCGCATCATGACGCGTCGCAGTTTCCTGTTCGTACTGGGCAGCAGCCGACCGGACGGCAACACCGAGGCACTCGCCCGCGCGGCCGCCGAGCAGCTGCCCTCCGACGTGGAGCAGAAGTGGATCAGCCTGGCCCGGCACCCACTGCCCGACTTCGCGGACCTGCGGCACGACAGCGACCACGTCCGCCCGACCGAGGGCGACCCGGCGTTGCTGCTCGACGCCACGCTGGCCGCGACGGACATCGTGATCGCGTCCCCGCTGTACTGGTACTCGGTGTCCGCCCAGACCAAGCGCTACCTGGACCACTGGTCGGGCTGGCTGCGCATCCCGAGCCTCGACTTCAAGGCGACGCTCGCCGGGCGCACCCTCTGGGGCGTCACCGCGCTCGCGGCCGACCAGCCCGTGGTCGCCGATCCGCTCGTCGGCACGCTGCACAACTCGGCCGCCTACATGGGGATGCGCTTCGGCGGAGTGCTGCTCGGCAACGGCAGCAAGCCCGGGGACGTCCTGAAGGACACGGAGGCGCTGGCGAACGCGAAGACCTTCTTCGCACGGGAGGCCCCGTTGGCCCGTTTCCTGCACGAGACGGAGACCGAGACCGGGACCGAGAGGGAGAACGGGAACGAGAGCGAGACGGACTGAGGTCGGCCGGGCCGGCTACGCCGTGACGTCCTTCGTCGTGAAGCGCGCCCAGGCGGCCGATCCGAAGACTGCCGCGTAGAGGACCTGCAGGCCGAGGTTCTTCTGCAGGTCGTCCCAGTAGACCGGCTCGCGCATGAGGTCGGCGAAGGACAGCCAGTAGTGCGAGAAGAAGTACGGCTGCAGCGCGTGGAGCTGGGGGATCTGGTCGAGGATCTGGACCGTGATCAGCAGGCCCACGGTCGTGGCCATCGCCGCGATGCCGCTGCTCGTGAGCGTGGAGACGAACAGCCCGAGCGCCGCCACGCCGATCAGCGACGCGGCGACGACCAGGGCGATCAGCAGCGCCCGGAGCAGGCCGTCCGCGAAGTCGATCCGGGTGCCGGAGATCGTCGTCAGGTCGCCCAGCGGGAAGAGCAACGCCCCGACCGTCAGGGCCGAGAGCGCGACCACGAGCGTGGCCGCCAGACAGAAGGTCATGACGGTCGCGTACTTGGCGAGCAGCAGGCGGGTGCGGCCGGCCGGGGCGACCAGGAGGTAGCGGAGGGTGCCGGCGTTCGCCTCGCCCGCGATCGCGTCGCCCGCGATGACACCGATCGCCATCGGCAGGAAGAACGGCAGTGTCACCGCGAGCGCCGTGAAGACCAGGAACAGGCCGTTGTTGGTGACCTGCGAGATGAACGCGGGACCCGCGCCGCCGCCCCCGCCTCCACCGCCGCCGGCCGATGAGCCGTCGCTCGTCTCGATCTTCACGGCGATCCCGACCAGGACCGGCACGGCCGCCAGCACGGCCAGCAGCGCGAGGGTGCGCCAGCGTCGGAAGGTGGTCAGCAGTTCGCTGCGAAGAAGCCCGAAGGTCCACGTCCAGGCCCAACTCCCGTTGGCCTTCGTGGCCACCGTGGCGCCCCTGGTCCCCTTGACTCCATCGGTCCCATCGGCCGCCTCGGTCCCATACAACGCCTCGGTACTGTCCGTCCTGTCCGTCCCGTCGGCCTGCTTGCCCCTCGGCGTCGGCGAGGGGCCGGCGTGCGGGGTCGGGTTCCGGTCGTCCGTCGTCCCCGCTTCAGCCCGCGACATCGAACCCCTCCCCCGTGAGAGCCACGAACGCGTCCTCCAGAGAGGCCCGTTCGACGGTGAAGCCACGGACGCGGACGCCCGCCGTCACCAACGCGCTGTTCAGATCGGCCGGATCGCGACCCGGAGGCGGCGCCTCCGCGCTGACGCGGTCCTCGGCCACGACGACGTCGCCCGCTCCCTGTTCCTTCAGCACCCGGGCCGCGTCGGCGGCGTCCGGGGTCGTCACGACCAGCCTGCCGCGCGTTCCCGCCGCCAGTTCGCCCACCGGACCCTGGACGATCAGCCGCCCCTGCGCCATCACGGCCGCATGCGTGCACACCTGCTCGATCTCGTCGAGCAGGTGAGAGGAGAGGAAGACGGTCGTGCCCTCCGCGGCCAACTCCCGGACGAGGGAACGGATCTCACGCATGCCCTGCGGATCCAGTCCGTTGGTCGGCTCGTCGAGGACGAGCAGACGGCGCGGCCGGAGGAGGGCGGCGGCCAGACCCAGCCGCTGCTTCATGCCGAGCGAGTACGCCTTCGCCTTCTTGCCGGCGGCGGCCGTCAGCCCCACCCGTTCCAGGGTCGCCCCGACGCGCTCCCGCCGGGTGCGCGGGTCGGCGGTCGGGTCGGCGGCGTCGTAGCGGAGGAGGTTGTCACGGCCGGAGAGGAAGCCGTAGAGGGCGGGGCCCTCGATGAGGGCCCCGACGTGCGGCAGTACGGAGCGGGCGGCCCGCGGCATGGGTTGCCCCAGGACGCGGGCCGAGCCGGCCGTGGGCTCGATGAGCCCCATCAGCATGCGGATGGTGGTGGTCTTGCCGGAGCCGTTGGGACCGAGGAAGCCGAAGACGCTGCCCGCCGGGACGGTCAGGTCGAGACCGTCGACGGCGAGCTGTCCGCCCCGGTAGCGCTTGGTGAGGGCGCGCGTGCGGATGACGGCGTCGTCGTCATCGTCCATGGACTCCCTCACCGGCTCCCCCTCCACGCCCCTCGGCCCACAGGGCGCACGTCCTCGGCTGCGGCTCACTCCCGCTCCGCTGCGCTCACTTCGCCGCGTCGGCGGCCTTCACCAGGGCGTCCTTGGTGACCGCGCCGACGTAGACCTTGCCGTCGTCCGTGATCAGGGCGTTGATCAGGCGGGTGGAGAAGACGGTTCCGGAGCCGAACTTGCCGTTCACCTTGTCGCCGAAGGAGCCCAGGAAGCCACCGAGGTCGCCGCCGGCCTCGGCGCCCGAGGGCACGCCCTCGCCGCCGGTGTCGAAGGTGGCGACGGAGGTCCAGCCCTCGCCGATGACGTTGAGGCCCTCGGGACCGTCCGGGCCGCCGAGGCCCCCGGCGAAGTCGTCGGGCTCGCGCTGCCCGGGAGCCGGCCTGCTCCCCTCGTCGCCCTTGCCGCTCTCGTCGATCTCGTCGCCCTCGGTGACCTTCGCGCCCTTGGGGGCGGTGAAGTCGAAGGTGGACGCGGCGGGCTTGGCGAAGGTGACCTGGGTGAAGCCCGCGTCCACGACGGCGGCGCCGCCGCTCGCCGGGGTGAGCGTGAACTTCAGCGGCAGGCCCGTCTTCGCGTCCACGGCCACGCTGACCGCACCGACCGTGGAACCGGACTGCTTCGGCTTGACCAGCAGCTTGTAGGCGTCGCGGCCGGCGACCTGGACGGTGCCGTCGACGGTCACGGAGGTCGTGTCGTCGACCGCCTTGAGGGCGTCCTCGGTGAGGTCCTTGGGCGTGGCGGGAACGGGGGTCCGCGCCTTGTCGGAGCTCTCGTCGACGGTGGAGTGGTAGACCTCGTTGGATCCGCTGTCGTACCCCCACACGTTCTTGCCGTTGTGGATGACGCTGTACTCGGCGGCGTTCTCCAGCAGCGAGAGCTTCTGCTTGTCCGGGCCGTCGGCGGCGACGCGCAGGGTGTGCGTGCCGGAGGCCAGTTCGGTGAGCTTGGCGGAGGGGTCGGCGGACGAACCGTCATCGCCCTGGGCGACTCCGGAGAGGAGCCCGCTCTCCAGCCCGCCGAGGTCGGGCAGCCCGAGATCGGTGGTGATCTTCACCGTTCCGGACAGCTGCTGCACGTCCGAGGCGGCGATCTTGTCGAGGAGCTGCTGCGCGGTGATCTTCGGCAGGTCGGGATCGCCGGAGTCGGCGAGCGCCGGGACGAGCCCGATCGTCGCCGCCGCGACACCGATCACGGTGACCGGGACGACGTACCGCACGGCCTTGCGCCGCCCGGGACGCAGGTCGTCGACCTCCCCGCCGGCCGCCTCCCCGCCGGTGATGGTGTCGTCGGATGCCTTCGGTGCCATGTGTGCCTTACCTCCGTCGTCGGCGGCGGCTGGTCATCACGCTGCGTTTCCCCGCCCCAAGCCGCCATTCTCACCCGAATCGGTGAGGAGTGGTGTTTTCCGTAGTCACCATCTGACCAAATCGGCCACTCGGAAGCGTCAACCCGGGGACTCAACTCCGCGTACGCCTGCGGTATGACACGACCCGCCGAGACCGCCCCCTACCCGTAGGGGTGGCCGGTCCGCTCGATCGGCGGAGCGGAGGCGGCAGGCGCGAGGAAGGCTTCCGTCCGGCGACCCCCTGCGCCGGTCCGCCGGCCCGCCTGCCCGGCGGGCCGGCGCAGGGGCCGCGGCCGGGGCTCGACGCGCGGTACCGGACGTGACGGGGACGAGGGCGAGGGGTGGTGGGGGCGAGGAAGTGAGGGGTGGGGCGCGGGCCGGGTCAGCCGGCTCGGTGGACCACCGCGTCGCAGAGTTCCAGCAGCGCCGCCTTCGCGTCGCACTCCCGCAGCGGCGCCAGGGCAGCGCGAGCGTCCTCCGCGTACCGCACCGTGTCCCGGCGGGCCTGCTCCAGCGCCGGGTGGGCCCGGAGCGCCTCCAGGGCCTCGGCGAGCCGGGCGTCGTCGCTCAGGTCGGAGTCCAGCAGCTCGCACAGGGCGATGTCCTCGGGCAGCGACAGCCGCGCCGCCCTCTCCCGCAGCCGCAGCACGGGCAGCGTGGGAACGCCCTCGCGCAGATCCGTTCCGGGCGTCTTGCCGGACTCGTGCGAGTCGGAAGCGATGTCCAGGACGTCGTCCGCCAGCTGGAACGCGACGCCCAGCCGCTCGCCGTACTGCGTCAGGACGTCGACGACGGTCTCGTCGGCGCCCGACATCATCGCGCCGAACCGGCACGCCACCGCGACCAGCGAGCCGGTCTTGCCGCCGAGGACGTCGAGGTAGTGCTCGACCGGGTCGCGCCCGTCCGTGGGCCCCGCCGTCTCCAGGATCTGCCCGGTGACCAGCCGCTCGAACGCCTCCGCCTGCACCCGCACCGCCTCCGGTCCGAGGTCGGCCAGGATGTGCGAGGCGCGCGCGAAGAGGAAGTCTCCCGTGAGGACGGCGACGGAGTTCCCCCAGCGGGCGTTCGCGCTGGGCACCCCGCGCCGCACGGCGGCCTCGTCCATCACGTCGTCGTGGTACAGCGTGGCCAGGTGGGTCAGCTCCACCACGACGGCCGACGGCACGACACCCGGCGCGTAGGGGTCACCGAACTGCGAGGCGAGCACCACGAGCAGCGGCCGGAACCGCTTCCCGCCCGCCCGCACGAGGTGCTGGGCGGCCTCCGTGATGAAGGGAACCGCACTCTTGGTGGCCTCGAGCAAGCCTTCCTCGACAGCCGTCAATCCGGCCTGGACATCGGCTTCGAGAGCCTGGTCCCGCACGCTCAGCCCGAACGGCCCGACGACGGTCACGAGGGGTCTCCTGTCTGCTGGTGTCTACTGGCGATTACGCGGTTTGTCGATAGGTCGCTGCCCTCACTCAAGTCAGCGTATCCGGTCACGTTTCGATCACCGATAGCCCCCACGTCCCCCGAGCTCGAATGCACTCGCCCGGGAGGTGCCTCCGCCATGCCGGGCAGTACCGGATTACGCCCTCTAAGTTTCTGATCAGGCCATATGGGCAGACATCCATCGGATTACCCGAGGGTAGCGTTTCATGCCCCCCGCCACCCGCCGAGGCCGACCCGAACCCGGCAGCCCGCGGAACCGGCACCCGCCTGGCGGCGACACGCCGGACGGGACCCCCGTCGAAACCCGCGACACCTCCGTCGAAATCCAGGGCGCGCCCCCTGCCGGCGCCGACGGGACGCATGGGGAACGCGCCCGCATGCGGGCCGGCCGCCCCGAGGAGGGCGACCCCGAGGGGGTGACCCCAAGTGGGGGCGCATCTGAGCAGGCCACCCTGCGCCGCCGCCTCCCCGCGCCGCCTCCTTGCGACCTCTCCCCACACTCCCCCGCCCCCCGCGCCCCGCCGCTCCCGCCGCCGGGCGTGACGCCTGTCACGTAAGCGCCGGAGAAAAACAGGCCCCCGACGGCGGGCGCCGACCAACGACCCATCGACCGCCCATTGACTATGAGTTGGACCTAATGCCCGTTTCATCACTCTTGTGGACGCCGGTGACTTGGCTCACTTCACCGCACGGGCCGACCCCGGTCCGCCCTTCGCCGATCCTCCGCACCCCTCAAGCGAGTTGACGCTTTGCACCCACAAAGGATCAAGCACCCCATAGGCCACAGACCAAGGTCAATAGGGTGCATCTGTGAATTCGCTACTTGTTCCGGACATGTGCTCTCGCATACGTTCCCGGCCTGTCGGGCGGACGCCTAATCCTGCCGCCGCCCATGACACCCACCGAGAACGCACGGCAGGAGCGGGGGAACCAGGTAAGTCGCCGCGGCGGACGTTCCTGACGTCCTGGATTTTCAGGATGTCTCGGACAGTCCGTCACGGCTTGGGGTGAAGTCACGACCGTCAGGACGCGACCGGGCAGCTCCCGCCCGAACCCGACAGCTCACCTCGCAGGCGCCGGAGAGGAAATCCGTCATGTCCGCTGCTGCTCCCCGCCGCACCCGCACGTCCCGTCTCGCCCGCAAGCTCGCCGTCGCCGGCACCGGGATCGCCGTGCTGGCACTCCCGCTGATCGGCGCGACCAGCGCCTCCGCGGCGACCCCGACCGTCGCCACCGCCACCAGCCTCGGCTACTCCGACAACCTCGACGGTTGGATCCGCGCGTCCCTCCACGTCATGGCGCAGCACGGCATCCCGGGCACGTACGACGGCATCTACCGCAACGTCATCCGCGAGTCCTCGGGCAACCCCTACGCCATCAACCTGTGGGACTCCAACGCGGCCGCGGGCATCCCGTCCAAGGGGCTGCTGCAGGTCATCGACCCGACCTTCCGCGCCTACCACGTCGACGGCACGTCCTGGGACTCGTACGACCCGGTCGCGAACATCACCGCCGCCTGCAACTACGCGGCCGCGCGCTACGGCTCGATCGACAACGTGTTCGGCGCGTACTGACCGATCAGGCAGCGGCCCGCGGGCTCACGGGAACAGTCGCTCGAGGACGACGGCCACGCCGTCGTCCTCGTTCGACGTCGTGACCTCGTCGGCCACCGCCTTGAGCTCCGGATGCGCGTTCGCCATGGCGACCCCGCGCGCCGCCCAGTCGAACATCGGGATGTCGTTGGGCATGTCGCCGAAGGCGACGGTGTCCTCGGGCCGCAGCCCCAGGTGTTCGGCGGCCAGGGCCAGACCCGTCGCCTTGGTGATCCCGCAGGGCTGCAGTTCGACCGTTCCCGGCCCCGACATCGTGACGGTGGCGAGCGAGCCGACCACCGAGCGGGCGGTCGCCGCCAACTCGTCGTCGGACAGGAAGGGATGGCGCAGCAGCACCTTGCTGATGGGCTCGCACCACAGGTCGTCGCGCCGGCCGACGCGCAGGGCGGGCAGCGTCGGGTGCGGCATCCGGTAGCCCGGCTCGATGAGCGTCAGCCCGTCGACGCCGTCCTGGTCGACGGCCGCGTACAGCTGTCCGACCTCCGCCTCGATCTTGCCGAGCGCTGTCTCGGCCAGCTCCCGGTCCAGGGTGACCGACCACAGCAGACGATCCGCGCCGGCGTCGTACAACTGCGCGCCCTGTCCGCACACCGCGAGCCCCCTGCTGTGCAGACGGTCGAGCAGCGGCCGCACCCGGGGCGCGGGACGTCCGGTCACCACCAGGTGGCGTGCGCCGGCGGCCGCCACCCGCGCGAGCGCGTCGAGCGACCGGTCGGAGAAGGTGTCGTCGCCGCGGAGCAGCGTTCCGTCCAGGTCGGTGGCGATGAGCGAGTACGCGGTGCGCGCGGTATATGCGGTGGGTGCGGCCATGATCAGAGAATACGGATCCCGCGCCCCTCCGGTTCGACGCGGACCGAACAGCGGCCCGGTCCTGTCCGGTTCTGTCAACTCCCCTTCTGGGACTGACGTGCGGTGGTTGACGGCTTGCTCAAAGAATTGGCTTTCTGGCGCATCGCCGGGTAGCGGACGATTAAGGGCCTCTGCACCGGTTGGCAACAGCATGCGACGCTACCTACCGCGACGCCCCGATGGAGCGGTACCGTCCAAGTGTCCAGGGGGGACTTGATCGGGGGGTCAGGTTGAGCAGTGGGCGCATTCGCGTGCTGAGGCCGCAGGACCTCGGCGAGGGGGAGAGGGAGCGGTGGCGCGCGTTGCGTGCCGCCTCGACGCTTCCGCGAAACCCGTTCATGGAACCGGAGTTCACCGACGCGGTGGCCCTCGTACGGCCACGCACGCGTGTGGCGGTGGTGTACGAGGGACGGGAACCGGTCGGCTTCCTGCCCCACGAGCGCGGTCGGTTCGGCCAGGGCCAGGCTCTCGCGTACGGCGTCTCGGACGCGCAGGGCGCGGTGCTGGCGCCGGGTTACGGGCTGAACGCCGCCGAACTGATGCGGGCGTGCTCCCTGTCGAGCTTCGCCTTCGACAACCTGGAGGCGGAACAAGGGCTCTTCGTGCCGCACGCGGCCGCGGAGTACGCCTCCTACGTCATCGACGTGGAGAAGGGTTACGAGACCTACGAGTCCGTACTGCGCGCGCAGTCGCCGAAGTTCCTGAAGACGACGCTCGCCAAGGAACGCAGGCTCGGCAGGCAGGTTGGTGAGCTGCGGTTCGTCTTCGACGAGCGGGACCCGGCCGCGCTGCGCACGCTCATGGCGTGGAAGTCCGCGCAGTACCGCAGGACCGGCCGGCGGGACCGTTTCGCCCAGGAGTGGATCACCCGGCTCGTGGCCGCGCTCGCCGAGAGGCGCGCGCCGGAGTGCTCCGGCACCCTGTCCGTCCTCTACGCCGGCGACCGGCCCGTCGCCGCGCACTTCGGCCTGCGCTCCTCGGCCGTCCTCGCCTGCTGGTTCCCGGCGTACGACCCGGAGTTCGCGAAGTTCTCGCCCGGTCTGGTGCTGCATCTGCGGATGGCCGAGTCGGCCGCCGCCGAGGGCATCGGCCTGCTCGATCTGGGACGCGGTGCGGCCGAGTACAAGGACTCGCTGAAGACCGGGGAGCTACCCGTGTACGAGGGAGCGTGGACGCGTCCGGGGGTGGGCGCCGCCCTCTACTGGCTCAGCCGTGAACCGTCCCGCCGGGCGCACCATTTCGTGCGCAACCGGCCGAGGCTCGCCGCGGCGGCCGCACGGACCTTGAAGGGCGCGGGCCGACTGCGCCGGCGCTGACGCAGGTGGCCGCCGGTCAACACGTCGGCACAGGCCGACTTCGTCGGCGCAGTCGGCTCTGTCAGCCCGGCCGGTTCGTCAGCACGGCAGGCACGGTCAGCACGGCAGGCATGGCAGGCACGGTCAGCACGGCAGGCACGGTCATGAGACGAGGGGGGTTCATGTCCCGCGCAAGAGGTGCGCAGCAGGAGATCGAGAGGTTCCTCGGCATCCGGCCGGTGCAGATCGCCGAGCTGGAACTGGACGACGGTGGCGCGCTCAGACCTGGTCCGGGCAGCCCGCCCGTCACCCACGGCGAGGTGTTCGTGCTGGTCAGGAGGGGTGGCCGACCTGTCGGTACGTTCCTCGGGCAGGTACCGGAAGGCGCCGATCCGAGGACGGTCCTGCGGGAGCTGGCCGCTCGGAACGAAGCCTTCTCCGCGAGCGCCGCGGGCCCGGCCGACCTGCCCGGGCCGGCGCCCGTACCACTCGTCGACGTCGCCCCGCCCACGACCGCCCCGCCCACGAGTGTCTCCGCCCCCGCCGGCGTCGCCCCGCCCAGCACCGTTGCTCCGCCCACCACTGTCGTGCCGTTCACCACAGTCGTGCCGTTCACCACAGTCGTCGTCGCCACCCGCGAACGCGCCGACAAGCTCGCCCACGCCCTCGACTCGCTCCTCGCCCAGGACCATCCCGACTTCGAGATCCTCGTCGTCGACAACGCGCCCGTCACGGACGCGACCCGGAACCTGGTCGAGCGCAAGTACGCCGAGCGGGTGCGCTACATGTCCGAGCCGACGCCCGGTCTCGCCGTCGCGCACAACAAGGGCGTCCATGCGGCGTGCGGCGAGGTGGTCGCCTTCACCGACGACGACGTCGTGGCGGACCCGCGCTGGCTCACGGAACTCACCGCGCCCTTCGCGGCCGACCCGGGTCTCGGCTGCGCGACCGGCCTCATCCTTCCGGCCCGGCTGGGCACCCGGGCCCAGGTCCTCCTCGAGAGCCACGGCGGCTTCGCCAAGGGCTTCACGGCACGGACGTACGACCCGTACGACCCGCCCGCCGACGAGCCGCTGTTCCCCTTCACCGCGGGCCGCTTCGGCTCCGGCGCCAGCATGGCGTTCCGTACGGACGTGCTACGGGCGGTCGGCGGCTTCGACCCGGCGACGGGTGCGGGCACGCCCGCCCGGGGCGGCGACGACCTCTACGGGTTCGTCCGCGTCCTGGCGGAGGGGTACCGGCTGCACTACACCCCGAAGGCCCTGGTCTGGCACCACCACCGTGAGACCTGGCGGGACCTGGAGACCCAGGCGTACGGCTACGGCGCCGGCCTCACCGCCTACCTCACGGCGATCCTCGTCAACCGCCCCGGCCTGCTGCCCTCGTTCCTCGCCCGGCTGCCCCGGGGACTCGCCTACGCGCGCACCCTGACGGCGAGCCGGGAGGCGGGGGCGGAGGCAGGCGGGTCGACAGGGGCGCCCGGTGGGCACGACGACCGGACCCACGCCTGGCCCGGGCGGCTGTCCCGGCTCCAGCGACGCGGCATGCTCTACGGACCCGTGGGCTACCTGCGAGCCCGTCGCGCGCTGCGGAGGGCCGCACGATGACGGCGGGCACGCGCAGCGGCGCCGGTGACAACAGAGGCGGCGTCGGCGGTTCCGGCGGCGTCGACGGTGCGGGTGGCGCCGGGGGCGTTGGCCGCGCGGGGGGCTGGTGCGGCGGCGTTGGCCGCGTCGATGGTTCCGGCGGCGTCGACCGCGTCGGCGGTTCCGGCGGCGTCGACTGCATTCCCGTGTTCCTCTATCACGCCGTGATGGAGGATCCGCCCGACTGGATCGCCGAGTTCACCGTCAGCCCCCGGCAGTTCGGCGAGCATCTGCGCGCCGTCGTCGACAGCGGCCGTACGCCCGTCACGATCAGCGCGCTCGCCGACCACCTCGCGGGACGGGCGCCGCTGCCGTCCCGGCCGGTTCTGCTCACCTTCGACGACGGCTTCGCCGACCTGCCCGGTGCGACCGCCGAGGCGCTCGCCGGACGCGGACTGCCCGCCACTGCCTACCTCACCACCGGCGCCATCGTGCCGGGCGAACGCAGTCTGCTGCCGCCCGCGCCGATGATGACGCTGGAGCAGGCGGCGCGGCTGGAGCAGTGCGGCATGGAGATCGGCAGTCACACGGTCACCCACGCCCAGTTGGACGCCCTCGCGCCCCGGGCGCTGGCACACGAGCTGCGAGCCTCGCGCTCGGTCCTGGAGGACGCCCTCGGCCACCGCGTCCGGCATCTCGCCTACCCGCACGGCTACAACAGCGGCCGGGTGCGGCGCATGGCGGCCGCCGCGGGCTACGAGACGGCCACCGCAGTACGGCACGCCCTCAGTTCGGACCGCGACGAGTCCTACCGCATCGCCCGCCTCATCGTGCGCCGCGGCCACACGGTCGCCGACGTCGAGGGCTGGCTGGCGGGCTCCGGGGCCCGTGTCGCCCCGTATCGCGACGGGTTGAAGACGGTCGGCTGGCGGTGGTACCGCCGCGCCCGCGCCACCGTGTACGGTCCCGTGTTCGCCGGCTGAGGTTGTTTTGGTGTGAAAAGCAGACGTATTTCCTATACTTGGCCCGGGGGAGGGAGCCAGAGCGTGCAGCCACATGTGCCCGTACCGGCCACTCGGAGCAGCGTGCCGTCCGCTCCTGACCTGGACGCCGATGTCGACGCCGGCGCGGGGCTCGTCGGCCGTACAGGCGGCGGTGACCGCGGATCCTGGCGGCTTCGGCGCGCTTCACCGGACGCCGGTCTGCTGACCCTGCTGCTCGCCGCCGGGCTGTGGGTGTACTCGCTGCCCCGCATCGGCTTCCGGGAGATGGACGACTACGGCCTGCTGGACCGTCTCCCGGCCGCCTACTACCTGTCGTTGCTGGTCCTCACCGCGGGCTTCGTCCTCAGTCTGCGGCGCGCGGGCACCGCGCCCTGGTGGCCGGCCGCGCACTGCGCCGCACTGCTGTTCGCGCTCAAGGCGCCGCCCGCCGTGCTGTACGACGCCGTTCGCTACCCGTGGTCCTCCAAGCACGACGCCGTCGTCAGCACACTGCTCGCCAACGGTGAGCTGCGGCCGGGAGCCGGCCTGTCGGGCAACATGTCCGCGTACGACCAGTGGCCGGGCTTCTTCACGCTCAACGCGGGCCTGGTGCGCGCCTTCGACGTGGAGAGCGCAGCCGCGTACGCCAACTGGGCGCCGATCGTCTTCGGCCTGCTCATGATCCCGGTGCTGGTGCTGATCTACCGCACCTTCTGCGAGGACTGGCGACTGATCTGGACCGCCGTCTGGATCTTCGAACTCGCCAACTGGGTGGGCCAGGACTACTTCGCCCCCCAGGCGCTCGCCTACCTGCTGCATCTGACGGTCCTCGCCGTGGTGCTGCGGCACTTCGTGCGGCCGGGCTCCGCGGGACGGTTGCGGGACCGCACCTACCTCGACCCCGTGGCCGCCCCCGTCCCGCCGCCCACGGGGAACGGGCAGCGCGCGGTGTGCGTGGTGATCCTGGCCCCGCTGATCGCCGCGATCAACGCCACGCACCAGCTCACCCCGGTGATGCTCACCATCTGTCTGCTCGCCCTCAGCTTCACCCGCCGCTACCGCAACTACGGGCTGCTGATCGTCGCCGCGCTGCTGATGCTCACCTGGGACCTGACCATGGGGCGACCGCTGTTCGTGGAGACGCTCTCCACCGTCAGGAAGTCGCTCGGCGATCTGACGGAGAACTCGCGCGCGGGCTACGCCGGCCGGCTCACCGGTCCCGGTCCCGAACTCGCCGGCACCGCGAACGTGGTGATGGTGCTGGCGATCGCCGTCCTGGCCGGGACAGCCGTCGTGCTGCGGCGCAGGCTGACCCGCAGCGCACTGCCGCTGCTGCTGGTCTCCGCGGCCCCGGTGCCGTTGTTCGCCGTCAACGACTACGGCGGCGAGATGCTCTTCCGCGTCTATCTGTTCGCCCTGCCCGGTGCGGCCTTCTTCGCGGCCGCCGCGCTCGTGCCCGCCGTCGCGGGGACCCGTCGCACCAGGGCGCGGGTGCTGCGGCGCAGGGCCGCCGCCGTCGCCCTGCCGGGGGTCCTGCTGGCGCTGCTGGCCGGCTTCCTGCCGTCCTACTACGGCAAGGAGAGGATGTTCTACACACCGCCCGAGGAGACCGCGCTCGTCACCAAGACCCTCGACGACGCCCCCGACGGCTCGCTCATCCTCGCCACCAGCGGTTCCTTCCCGCAGGCGCTCCATCGCTACGACCGTCTCGATCACTGGTTCTTCGCCGAACAGGCGTTGCCCGAGAACGAGAAGATGCTGAAGGACCCGGCCGCCTACCTCGCCGCCGGGATCCCGCCCGGCACGAAGGCGTACGTCGTCCTCACCCGCACGCAGGACATCTACGCCGCCGGAGAGGGCCTGCTGCCGCCCGGCGGTTTCGCGACCCTGCGTTCGAAGCTGTCCGCCTCGCCGCTCTTCCGAACCGTGGAGAGCCATCCGTACGGGGTGGTTCTGGAGTACCGCCCGGCCACCACTGCGGGACGGCCACGACGAACGACCACAAGGTGATCGAAGTGACGAGCACAGACTCCGCGGGCATCGGCGACGACCACACCGGTCGCGACCCCGGGCCCAGCCAGGTCAGCAGCCACGTAACCCGCGGCGACCGGCACAGTGGCGGAGCCACGGGGCGTACGGGGAGTACAGGGGGCTCGGGGGGTACGGGGGGCTTCGCGGGGGGCGCAGTGGGCCCGGGGGGCACGGGAACAGGCGGTGGAGAGGCCGACGGCCGAGACGTCCGGGGCCACGAGGTCAGGGGCCATGAGGTCATGGACAACTCGGTCTCGTACAACTCAGGGGCGGACAACTCGGGGTTGGACGACTCGAACGTCCACGGCGCCGGAGAGGGCAGGGGCCTCGGGGGCGCCTCGACCGGCCTCAGACTCCTCGTCGCGGCCTGGGGCTGGCTCGCGCTCGCCGCCACCGTCGTTCCAGGCCCCTCTCCGCTGCGTTGGGCACCTGTGCTGCTGTTCGTCCTGTTCGGCCCGGGCTGTGCGGCGCTGTACCCGCAGCCGGGCGGGCTGGCCTCCGGCGCCCGGCTGGAGGCCGTCGCGCTCGCCGCGCCGATCAGCCTCTCGCTCGGTGTGCTCGCCGCCACCTCGCTGTTCCTGGTGGAGAGCTTCTCGTCGACCGCCTTCCTCGTCTCCCTCGCCGGGTTCACCACGGTGACCGCGGCCCTGCCGGGACTGCCGCTGCCCGCCGCGCGGCGGGGCGCGGTCGAGCGCACCAGAGTGAAACGCAGGCCCTTCGGCGGTAGTGGGACATGACGGGGCGACACCGGCTGCGCGGGCCACGCCGGCCGTCCGAGTCGCACGACGTGACGGGCACGCGAGCCGAAGCGAGGAGCGACTTGGGACACCGCACGGACAGCGGCACGCACACCGACCGGGGGGACCTCATGCAAGGCGGCACGGAACGCGCCCCCGGGGACGGCATAAAGGGTGCCGCGAACGGCGCGGGGGAACACACCGCGGACGGCGCGGAGGGAGGCGCCGAGGGCGCCGCGCAAGAGACCGCCAAGGGTGCGGTGGGCGAAGCAGCCGAAACCGCCAAAGGCACCGAAGGCACCCTGCGAGGCTCCATGGCAGTTGCCCTGGGAGACCCCGTGCGGGGTTCGCGGCGCACGTACACCGCCGTCGTGCTGGTGGCGGTGGCCGCGCTGCTCGCCGGGCTCGGCGTCTGGGTCGGCCGCTCCGAGGAGCCGGGCTCCGCCGCGGACGGCCTGCCCGACAACGCGGCCTCCGGCACACTGCCGACCGGCCCCTGCGCCCCCACCGACACTCTCGTTCCACGCTGTGGTGCCTGGTGGGGCGCCGCCGTGCCGTACGCGGAGAACGGCTCGCTCAAGGACGCGGTGCTCGGCTTCGAGAAGAGGATCGGCCGCAAGCTCGACCTCGTCTACAACTACCACGACATGTCGGGCACCCGGCTCGACGGCCAACTGCTCACCCGGGACGAACAGGAACTCGGCAGGGACCGGCTGCTCATGCTGGCCTGGGAGTCCACCGTCTGGACCGAGCCGCACCACGAGAACTGGACGGAGACCCAGCTCGGCTGGAAGAACATCGCCTCCGGCAAGCTGGACGCGAAGATCCTCGACCCGCAGATCCGGCGTATCAAGGCGTACGGCAAACGCGTCTTCCTGTCCTTCGACCAGGAGACCGACGCCCGCATCAAGGAAGGCGCAGGCACCCCCGAGGAGTTCGTCGCCGCGTACCGTCATGTGCGCGACCGCTTCCGTGCGCTGGGCGCCGGCAACGTGGTGTGGGTGTGGACCGTCTCCGGCTATCTCGGCAGCGCCGCCGACATGAAGGCGCTCTACCCCGGCGACGAGTACGTCGACTGGATCGCCATGGACCAGTACAACTACTACCAGTGCCACGGCACGACCGACTGGAAGGACTTCCTGCGCAGCCAACGGCCAAGCTACGAATGGCTGCGGGAGAACATCTCCGACGACAAGCCGGTGATGCTCGCGGAGTTCGCCACCGCGCCCGACGCCGACGCCCCACAACGCCAGCGCGACTGGTACACCCGGATTCCCGCCGCCGTGAAGAAGCTCCCCGAGGTGAGGGCGCTGGTCCACTGGAACCGGCCGACCTCCGAGGACGCCGCGTGCGACCTGACCGTCAACGAGGGCCCCGGCCTCGATGGCTACCGGGAAGCCGGAAAGAACGGCTACTTCCACCAGCCCGTGCCGTCCCGTTGACGCTTCTCGGACACAACCGCGTTCTCGAGCGGAGGCCGGGTTCTCGGGCGGGACCGAGCCGATCTCCGGTGGAGCCACAGGCCCAGGACGGCGACGACGACGAGGAACAGGGGCAGCGCCACCGGGGCGAGCTCCTGCCGCCACACCCAGCCGGCCAGCGCGAGGAGGTAGAGGACGCCCCAGCGCCCCGGCCACGTCAAGCGCCCGCCCACGCGCGCCAGCAGCAGCCACAGCGGTATGAGAGACAGCAGTTGGACGGCCGGCGGGGCCCAGCGCAGCAGCGGCTCGGCGCTGTCGAGCCGCACCCCGTCCGCGAGGAGACGGGCCGCCTTCGCGTACAACGCCCCACCGACCGGTGTCGGTTCCCATCCGAAGGCAACGGGCACGGCGTACAGGGCGAGCAGCGCGGAACCCAGCGCCGCCCCCGGAAGCCACGCGCCGCGTGATGCGCGCAGCGTCACCGATCCGACGAACACCGCCAGCAGCAGGCCCCCCGCGACGAGCGCCGTCAGCGGCAGCGCAGCCAACAGCTGTCGCCCAGTCAGCACCTCCGCGGACGGACCGTCGAACCAGGGCAGATCCCGCAGCGCCGTCCAGAAGACCAAGGTGGCCGCGCCGAGCAGGCCCGCCAGGACACCCGTGATCCACCGCTCTCCGGCCCTCCCCACGCCGTCCTCGGCCGGCTCCGCCCCAGGTCGGAACCCGGATGACGCGGACCGGGAAGTCACAGACCGGGTGGACACGGACCGGGAGGACGCGGACCGGGAGGACGCGGACCGGGAGGACGCGGACCGGTTCACCGTCTCGTGCGGCCGGACGATCAGTGCCAGGGTGTCCGCCTGCAGCGCCTCGCGTTCGTACCCGGGACGCCCGATGAACAGGGTGACCGTGTCCTCGTCGACGCCTTCACGCGCGTACGCCGCCCGACGCGCCCAGTTCGTGCCGTACCCGGCGGTGGCGTTCAGCCGTGCCCAGCGGGTGCCGTAGGCCGGGCCGGCGGCGGACGGGTCCACGGGGACGCGGTCGTTGCGACGCAGCGCGGAGCGCAGACCGACGGCGGAGACAGCGGCGATCAGGGTCATGCTGAGCAGCACCGCCCATCCCGCGCCCGCGATCCCCGTCGGCTCGAACAGCACGGCCGCGCTGCCCAGCACCAGCGTGCACATGGCGCCCTGGAGCGCCGCGAGCATCCCGGTGCGGCCCTGCACACGCAGCACCCCGATGTACAGCTCGACCACGACCCGGGGCAGCGCTCCCGCCGCCAGCAGCCGCAGAACGGTGGTGCCGTGCTCGGCGTAGTCCTCGTTGAACGGGAGCAGGACCTGCGGGGCGAACAACACCAGCACCAGCACCACCGGCACCAGCAGCAGCGTCATACGGCGCAGCGCCCCGCGCACGCCGTCGGCGAGCTGCCGCGGGTCGTGCGAGGCGTGCGCGGTGAGCGAGGAGGCCATGTTGATGGCCATGAACTCCATCGTGCCGCCGACGGTGTACGCCACGTAGAAGTAGCCGTTCTCCGCCGCGCTGAAGCGCACGGCGACCATCACCGGCAGCAGGTTGATCATCGCCAGGCTGAACAGCGCGCCCAGCGAGTCCCCGGCCAGGAAGCGGCCCATCTCGCGCAGCCCGGGAGGCTCGAGGTCGCGGTCGGCGGCGGCCTGACGCGGGATCAGCCGGCGGAAGATCAACCAGCCCAGCGGCAGCGTCGAGAACGCGATCGCGACGGCCCAGGACACGAAGATGCCGAGCACCGGCAGCGCCGTCGCGAACACGACCAGCAGGATCAGCTTGCCGACCGAGAACACCGCGTTTCCTATGGGCACCCAGCCCGATCTGCGCAGACCGGTGAGCACCCCGTCCTGGAGGGTGAGCAGCGCCCATGCCACGCATGCGACGACGAACGCCGCGCCTGCGGCGACCGTGCCGAGCGGCGCGTACGTCGCCCCCCACAGATCGAGCGTGAGCAGGAAGACGAAGGCGGCGACCGCCACGACCACCGAACTGGCCGCGTAGGCGCGCCACACCAGCGAGCCCGTCGCCCGTCCGGCGCGCGGCACGAAGCGGACGACGGCTCCGATCATCGTCGTCGCGGTGATGCTGGCGAGCAGCCGCATCGCCGCGATCGCGGCCGAGCCCTGGCCGACGGCCTCCTCCGAGTAGTAGCGCGCCGCCACCAGCCAGAAGCCCAGGCCCAGCACGGCGGAGACGCCCGTGCTGAGCATGAGGAAGTAGGCGTTCCTGAAGAGGGATTCGGAGCCGTGGGTGCTGTCGGCGGGCTCCGGACCGCCCGCTTCCTTCCCGGCGGCTGGGGCCGAGAGCTCGGACACCTGGATCTCGGCCTGGGTCTCAGCCACGGGTCGGCTCCAGCCCTCCCGGAGCGTCGGCCGGCAGTGCGCCGGACTCCTGGAGCACCTCGACGGCCTGCCGGGCCCGCAGCGGGTCGACGGGCAGCGCGTGCCGGGCGAACCAGCGGGCCCCGGCCGGGTCGGGCGAGAGGTCGGTGAAGGCGGCACCCGCGTAGTCGTCCAGCGGCGGGTCATAGAGGTACCCGACGATCAGTCCCCGCCTGGCGAGAGCCGCCCTCGCCGCATCCCGGTGGGCGACGAACAGGGGTACGCGGAAAAGAGGTTGGACGCTCTCGGCGCGTGGAACGCCGGGGCGCGCCCACGGTGTGGACAACAGCAGCTCCGTGCCCGCCCGGCACGCTGCCAGCACCCGGTCCAGCCGGTCCAGCCGGCGGACGACGCGCCCGAGTCTGAGCGGTCCGGAACGCAGCCGGTAGTCGTGCATGTCGACGCGCACCCACGAGTCGTGCGCGGCGAGGTCCGGCGCCGTGTCGACGGCCCTGGCCAGCTCGGCCGGCCGCAGCGGCATGCGGATCTCCTCCCGCTCCATCAGCCCGAGCAGCCGCATCGTCGCCCAGGCGGCCCGCCGCAGCCGCAGCCCCCGTACGGTCGCCTCCGCGTACGGCCGGACGGCGAAGGCGAGTTCGGCCGCGAACCGGCCCGGCAGCAACAGGTCCTCGCAGGTCTTCTCCAGGGCTTCGCGAAGCCCCGGGTCGGCGCAGGCCAGGAATCCCCCGGATTTGGCGCCGACATGCTTGGAGAGGCTGAAGACGGAGGCGTCGCCCCAGGCGCCGACCGGTCGGCCGCCCACCTCGCTGCCGATCGCGTGCGCCCCGTCCTCGAACAGAGGGATGCCCAGCTGGTCGCACTTCTGCCGCAGGCGCGGTGTGTCGTCCGGGTTGCCGTACAGATTCGTCGTGAGGACGCCGGCCAGCGAGCCCCACGTCTCGTCGGGCACGGCATCGACGTCGATCGACGCGTCCAACGGGTTCAACGGCGCCTGCACGGGTCTGAGCCCTGCTGCGAGCACGACGAAGAAGATGACGTCGTCGTTGACCGGCGACATCAGTACGCGTCCGCCGGGCGGGCACCAGTGGCGCAAGGCCACGAACAGCCCGAATCTGCACGACGGCACATACACGCATTCCCGGCCGAGTCTGTCGCGCATCGTCGCTTCCAGCCGCTTCGGCCGTGAGCCACGCCGCGCCGACCCGAGGCCGGCCTCCCCTATGGCCATGAGCCCCCCAGATGTGCCTGGCGAAGGCCCCCTCCCCGAGGCCTTCCAGCACCCGCTCAGAGTGTCCCCTTTCGCACCGCTCCGTCAAGATTGCGGCCCCACCCGTGGGCGACTTCGGGTGAGCGGCCGGACACGGAGCGCTGCGGCCCCGATCACCTCGACGGTCCCGCCCCCGTGTCACTTCCGCGAGGTCGGCCGTAACGTGTGGCGCGGCTCGGCGCACGCGTGCGACATCCGTTCGGCGTGCGGCGAGCACGACATGGCGAGCACCAAAGAGCGCACGAAAGAGAGGCAGTACCCGATGCCCCCCTTCGACCTTGCCGAGGGCGATCCCTTCGGTCCGCACAACCTGCCGTACGGCGTCTTCTCACTGCCGGGCTCCGCGCAGCGGACCGTCGGCGTCCGGCTCGGCGACCATGTGCTCGACGCGGGCGCGGCGGCCCGCGCGCTCGGCTCGCCCCACGCCGACCTGCTCGCGGCACCGACCCTCAACCCGCTGCTGGCGGCCGGCCGCTCCACCTGGTCGCAGGTGCGCCGCGAGGTGACGCAGTGGGTGACGGACCCGTCCCACCGCGCGACCGTGGAGCCCCTCTTTCGTCCCCTCTCCGCGGTGACCCTGCACCTCCCCTTCGAGGTCGCCGACTACGTCGACTTCTACTCCTCCGAACACCACGCCCGGAACGCCGGTGCGATCTTCCGCCCGGACGCCGCCGACACCCTGCTGCCCAACTGGAAGCATCTGCCGATCGGCTACCACGGACGCGCGGGCACGGTCGTGGTCTCCGGCACGGACGTCGTCCGCCCCTCGGGCCAGCGCAAGGCGCCTGCCGACCCGTCCCCCGTCTTCGGTCCTTCGGTGCGGCTCGACATCGAGGCCGAGGTCGGTTTCGTGGTCGGCGTGCCCTCGCTCCAGGGCAGCCCGGTCGCGCTGGGCGACTTCCGCGAGCACGTCTTCGGTCTGTGCCTGCTCAACGACTGGTCGGCCCGTGACATCCAGGCCTGGGAGTACGTGCCCCTCGGCCCGTTCCTCGCCAAGTCGTTCGCCACCTCGGTCTCGGCGTGGATCACCCCGCTGGAGGCGCTGGAGGACGCGCGCGTGGCTCCCCCGGCGCGCACCCATCCCCTCCTGCCCTACCTGGACGACGCGGCCGCCGAACCCTCCGGCTACGACCTGCGGATCTCCGTCGCGCTCAACGGCCATGTGGTCTCCGAGCCGCCCTTCGCCAGCATGTACTGGACGGCCGCCCAGCAACTCGCCCACCTCACGGTGAACGGCGCCTCCCTGCGCACCGGCGACCTGTACGGCTCGGGCACTGTGAGCGGGCCGGAGCCGCACCAGCGCGGCTCCCTCCTGGAACTGACCTGGAACGGCCGCGACCCGCTGGAACTCCCCGACGGCAAGAGGACGTTCCTGGAGGACGGCGACGTGGTGACCCTCTCGGCGTGGGCCCCGGGCCCCGGCGGTGTGCGGGTGGGACTGGGCGAGGTGAGCGGGCGGGTGACCGCCGGATGAGCCGACGGACGGCGGCACCGGTGCCGGGTGAGGTGTTCCGGGGCTGAAAGTGTCTTCGTGGGCTGACTCGCGGAGCAACCGCCGTCATACTGGCGGGGGGCGCGGTCCTCGGGCCGGGCCCGCCGCCCGTGGCGGGCCGCACGCACGCGGGCATGCGGTACGACCCCCGCGCGCACGTGGCGCACGCCCTCCTCCCGACCAGGATCCGGAGCCGACGGCATGATTCTCTGCCTGCTCCTGCTGAGCGTCCTCGCCCTGACGGCCGCCGTGCCGGCCCCGCGCGCGCTCACCCGCTCCGCGTGGCCCGAGCGGGACCCCGTGGTCGGGCTGTGGGTGTGGCAGTGCCTGGTCGCCACGGTCCTGCTGTGCTGCCTGACGGCCCTGGTGCTGGGCGCCGCAGCCGTCTTCCACACCGTCCGCGCGCGGGTCTTCGCCCCCGCACCGCCCGCGGTCACCGAGGCGTACGACCTGTCCGCCGCCCCGCTGTGGGCGGCGGCGCTGACCCTGCTGCTGGCCTGCGGGGCCGCCTGGACCACCGCGATGCTGGCCCGCGAGCTGTTCGAGGCGCGCCGGCGCCGCAACATGGCCAGGGCGCACCTGCGGGAGCGCGCCCCGGACCTGCCCGCGGGCCTGCCGCCCGCCAGGGGTCCGCTGCTCGTACTGGAGGACGAGTACCCCGACGCCTGGTGGATGCCCGGCACCCCCGCCCAGTTGATCGTGACGACGGGCGCCCTGCACCGCCTCACCTCCCACCAGCTGGACGCCGTCCTCACCCACGAACGCGGCCATGCCCGCGCCCACCACGACTGGCTGCTGCACCTGTCCACCGCCCTTGCCACCGGCTTCCCCCGCATCCCGCTCTTCTCCCACTTCTGCGACCAGACCCACCGCCTGGTCGAACTCGCCGCCGACGACACCGCGTCGCGTCGCTGCGGTCACCTGACCACGGCACTGGCCCTGATCGAGCTGAACCAACACCGGGGCGTTCTGTCCTGCGCCTCCAGTCACCGTCTCCTCGGGGAGCGCGTCGACCGCCTGCTCCAGCCGCCCCCTCGGCTGCTGCGCAGACAGCGGGCGCTGACGACGACGGCGGCCGCGCTGGTGCCCCTGCTGCCCCTGCTGATCACGTTCGCCCCGGGGCTGACCGCGTTGGCCTGAGCTGGCAGATCTTGCTCGACAACCACTCGTTTTTGCAGGTCAGCGAGTTATCTGACGTTCCCGCAGGTGGCGCAACACTCTGGCAACACCGCTTTCCCTACCTCCTCGCTATGGTTCGAACCATGCCACCCAGCGACCGCATCCGAGAGCACGCCGGCCAGGGAGCGACCACCGTCGCCGCCCACCGCGCGCGCCGCCGGCTGCGCGCGGACCAGGCGCGTCAGCTCGCCGACATCCTGCGCCGCCAACTGCTCACCGGCGGCTTCCCGGCCGGCACGCTCCCCCACGAGTCGGCCCTCGCCGCCGACTACCGTGCCTCCCGCAACACCGTCCGGGAGGCACTCGACCTGCTGCGGGCGGAAGGCCTGGTGGATCGCCTCCCCGGCGTCGGCACCGTGGTCGTGGCGCAGAAGTACCCCCACGGCCTGGACCGCCTGATGGGCCTCGCGGAGACCCTGCACGAGCACGGCCACGTGACCAACGAGGTCCGCACGATGGGCCCCGTCGCCGCGCCCGCCCCGGTGGCCGACCGCCTCCGAGTCCCGCCCGGCTCCGACGTCCTCTACATCGAGCGTCTGCGCCGCCTGGGCGGTCTACCCCTCTCCCTCGACCTCACCTACGTTCCGCTCGACATCGGCGCCGACCTGCTCGGCGCCGACCTGGAGAACACCGACGTCTTCCGGCTCCTGGAGACCCTCACCGGGCAACGCCTCGGCCACGCCGAGATCACCCTGGAGGCGGTGACCGCGGACGCCCACTCCGCGGCCGTACTGGAGGCGCCGCGCGGCGCTGCCGTCCTGATGCTCGAACGGCTCACCCACCTCGCCGACGGCCGGCCCGTGGACCTGGAGTTCATCCGCTTCCGCGGCGACCGCATCTCGATGGGCGGGCTGCTGCACCGCTCACTCTGATCCCTCCCCGCTCTTGTCCGCTCTCTTCCCGCTCTCTTCTTCGCTCTCACCCCTTCATCGTTCGGCGGGGCCTCATCGGTTCGCCGCCGCGCGGGATTTCTCAGAAGTTCTCGGGACTTTTCTGGAGACAGCCATGACCCTGGCGCCCCAGCGGGCCGACGTGCCCGTGACCATCGACGAGTCGAAGTGCATCGACGGCTGCACCCTCTGTGTGGACATGTGCCCGCTGGACTCCCTCGCCATCGACGAGAGCAACGGCAAGGCCTACATGCACGTCGACGAGTGCTGGTACTGCGGTCCGTGCGCGGCTCGCTGTCCCACCGGAGCCGTCACGGTCAACATGCCCTACCTGCTCCGGTGAAAGGTCCGAACCCCGATGAAACCCAGCACAGTCGCCGCGTCCGCCGTCCTCCTTCTGCTCCCCCTCACCGGCTGCGGCAGCGCCGAGGCCGGTAGCGGCTCCACGGTCACCGTCACCGTCGGCTACCAGTCCAAGACCATCAACACCGTGACCGCCGGTACCCTCCTGCGTTCCCTCGGCTACTTCGAGAAGGAGCTGAACGCCCTCGGCGACGGCAAGACCTACAAGGTGGACTGGCAGGACTACGCCACCGGCGCCCCCATCACCGCGCAGATGACCGCGGGGAAGATCGACATCGGCTCGATGGGCGACTTCCCGCTCCTCATCAACGCGGCCCGCGGCAAACAGCTCGGCAGGCCGACCCACCTGGTGTCGGTGACCGGCTACAACCTTCGCGGCGGCCTCAACACCATCGTCACCGCACCCGGCTCCAAGCTCGGGTCGCTCGACGACCTCAAGGGCAAGAAGGTCTCCACCAGCGTGGGCTCCGCCGCCGACGGCACCCTCGTACGGGCGCTGCAGCGCGCCGGAATCGACGCCGACAAGGGCATCGAGAAGCTCAACCAGCAGCCGGCCGTGGGGGCGTCGGCCCTCTCCTCGGGCAGCGCGGACGCGCTCTCGCAGTTCGTCGCCTGGCCCGGCCTGCTCGCCTACCAGGGCAAGGCGAAGGCCCTGTACGACGGCGCCCAGCTGAACCTGCCCACCTTCCACGGCGTCACCGCCCGCGAGGACTTCGCGAAGAAACGGCCGGCCGTCCTGGAGGCGTTCCTGAAGGCCCAGGCGCAGGCCACCGCCTACCTGAACGAGCACCCCGTGGACGCGGCCGAGAGCGTCGCGAAGGCCACCGGACTGCCCGCCGAGGTCGTCTACCTCTACAACGGCGCCCACGGCATCTCCACCTTCGACCCGGCGGTCAAGCCCCGGCTCGTCTCCGCCCTCAAGGAGGACGTGTCGATCCTGAAGGCGGCCAAGCTGACCGGGGACGTCGACGTGGACGCCTTCGTCGACGACCGGTACGTGAAGAAGGCGCTCGGCCCGTCGTACGCCCGGCAGCTCACCGCCGCGCCCGCACCGGCCGCGAGCGAGGTGTGGCCGAAGGGCGCCACGCAGACCCGCTCCTTCAAGACGCCCGCCGAACTGCTGGCCTACGTCGCACAGCACAAGGACGGCGTCCGCGCCGCGTACGTGCCCGACGCCACCACCGGCACCCTGTGGTTCGCCGACAGGGCGGTCTGGGTGGCCGACGGCACGACCCTCCTGCCGTTCGTCACCCCGGCGACCGCCCAGACCTACGTCGACGCCCACGGCGGCGCCCGGGTCGTCACCTACGCCGACGCGCTGGAGCGGGCGTCGTGACCAGGTATGCGCTGCGGGTCGCCTCGGTGGCCGCCGCTCTCGGCCTGTGGCAGCTGCTGACCAGCCTGGACGTCGACCTGTGGCTGCGCTTCTCGCAGTTCCCCACGGTCGCGGACGTGGCCCGGGCCTTCGGCGACCGGCTGGCCGGCGACGACTACTGGACCGACCTCACCGACAGCCTCACCCGCATCCTCACCGGCTTCCTCCTCGCCGCCGTCGTGGGCGTGGCCACGGGCGTGCTCGTGGCGCGCTCGCGGCTCGCCGAGGACCTGCTCGGACCGATCCTCGAAGTCGTCCGCCCCATCCCCGCGATCGCCCTGGTCCCCGTCGCGATCCTGCTCTTCCCCTCCAACGAGCAGGGCATCGTCTTCATCACCTTCACCGCCGCCTTCTTCCCCGTCCTGGTCTCCACCCGGCACGCGGTCCGCGCGCTGACCCCCGGCTGGGAGGAGGCGGTGCGCACCATGGGCGGCGGCCGGTGGCGGATCCTGCGCTCGGTCGTCCTCCCGGGCGCGCTGCCCGGCATCTTCGGAGGCCTCTCGGTCGGCATCGGCGTCTCGTGGATCTGTGTGATCTCCGCCGAGATGATCTCCGGCCAGTACGGCGTCGGCTACCGCACCTGGCAGGACTACACGGTCGTCGACTACCCGGGGGTGTTCGTCGGCATGGTCACGATCGGCGTGCTCGGCTGGGCCACCTCCACGGCCGTGGAACTCCTCGGCCGCCGCCTGACCCGCTGGCTGCCCCGTACGTCGTACGTCCCCGGAGGCCGGCCCCGGGCGCGCAACCTCGCGCCGACCGCTCCGGCGCCGGCCGTCTCCCCCGCCGTCCACACCGGAAGCGAACCCGAGGAGACGCGCGATGAGCACCTCGTCTGAGACCCGAGCCACGGCCGCCACGCCCGGCGGTCCACAGAGCCCTCCGGCCACCGGCCCGGCCACGGGCAAGGCGGACGGCACCGCCGTGCGCGGCACCCGGCTCACCCTCCGGGCCGCCACCCTCGGCCGCCCCGACGCCGCCGCCCTGGCCGGTGTCGACCTGGACGTCCCGCCGGGCGAGATACTCACCGTCGTCGGCCCCTCGGGCTGCGGCAAGTCGACCCTGCTGCGCACCCTGGCCGGGCTGCTGCCCGCGCTGGCGGGCGCCGTGGAGCAGGACGGCCGGCCGATCATCGGCCCCGCGGCGGACCGCGCGCTCGTCTTCCAGGAGGACGCCCTTCTCCCCTGGCGCACCCTGCAGGCCAACGTCGAACTCCCCCTCGCCATCCAGGGATCGCCGCGCGCGGAGCGCAGGAAGCAGGCCTCGGGCTGGCTCGGGCGGGTCGGACTCGCCGATCGGGCACGGCAGTTGCCGCACCGCGTCTCGGGAGGCCAGCGGCAGCGCGCGCAACTGGCCCGCGCCCTCGCCGCGGGCCCGCGCGCCGTCCTCATGGACGAACCCTTCGGCGCGCTCGACGCCCAGACCCGCGCCGGCATGCAGGACCTGCTGGTGGAGGTGCTGCAGGGCACGGGCGCGACCGTCGTCTTCGTCACCCACGACGTGGACGAGGCCCTGTTCCTCGGCGACCGCGTGGCGCTCCTCGGCGCGGGCCGCCTCGTCGCCGTCCGGGACGTGCCGCGCCCCCGCGACCGCGCCGCCCACGACGATCCCGCGCGCGTGGCCCTGCGGCGCGACGTCCTGACCTCCCTGAGCACCTGAAAGGCACCCCGGTGGACACCCCCCTGCAGATCCCCGCGCTCGGCGACGCCGAGGAGCTGACCTGCGACGTCCTCGTCATCGGTGGCGGCACCGCCGGCACCATGGCGGCCCTGACCGCCGCCGAGCGCGGCGCCGACGTGCTGCTTCTTGAGAAGGCCCACGTCCGCCACTCCGGGGCCCTCGCGATGGGCATGGACGGCGTCAACAACGCGGTCATCCCCGGCCGTGCCGAGCCCGACGACTACGTCGCCGAGATCACCCGCGCCAACGACGGCATCGTCGACCAGTCCACCGTCCGCCAGACCGCGACCCGCGGCTTCGCCATGGTGCAGCGCCTGGAGTCGTACGGCGTGAAGTTCGAGAAGGACGAGCACGGCGACTACGCGGTCCGCCAGGTCCACCGCTCCGGCTCCTACGTGCTGCCGATGCCTGAGGGCAAGGACGTCAAGAAGGTCCTGTACCGGCAGCTGCGGCGGCGCGAGATGCGGGAGAGGATCCGCATCGAGAACCGGGTGATGCCGGTGCGCGTGCTGACGGCTCCCGATGACGGGCGAGCCATCGGAGCGGTCGGCTTCAACACCCGCACGGGCCAGTTCGTCACCGTGCGCGCGGGCGCGGTCGTCCTCGCGACCGGCGCCTGCGGCCGCCTCGGCCTGCCCGCCTCCGGCTACCTGTACGGCACGTACGAGAACCCGACCAACGCGGGTGACGGCTACGCCATGGCCTACCACGCCGGCGCCGAGCTGACCGGCATCGAGTGCTTCCAGATCAACCCGCTGATCAAGGACTACAACGGTCCCGCCTGCGCCTATGTCGCCAACCCCTTCGGCGGCTACCAGGTCAACCGGCACGGCGAACGCTTCGTCGACTCCGACTACTGGTCGGGGCAGATGATGGCCGAGTTCGCGGCGGAGGTCGCCAGCGACCGGGGGCCCGTCTACCTGAAGCTGAGCCACCTGCCCGAGGAGTCGATCTCCGCCCTGGAGTCGATCCTGCACTCCACCGAGCGCCCGACCCGGGGCACCTTCCACTCCGGCCGCGGCCACGACTACCGCACCCACGACATCGAGATGCACATCTCGGAGATCGGCCTGTGCGGCGGCCACTCGGCCTCGGGCGTGCGGGTGGACGACCACGCCCGTACGACCGTCCCCCGCCTGTACGCCGCCGGCGACCTGGCCTGCGTCCCGCACAACTACATGATCGGCGCATTCGTCTTCGGCGACCTCGCGGGCGCGGACGCGGCCCAGTACACGGCGTACCGGGGTGAGCTTCCCGCCGACCAGCTGCGCGAGGCGCACGAGCTCGTCTACCGTCCGTTGCGCAACCCGCAGGGCCCGCCGCAGCCCCAGGTCGAGTACAAGCTCCGCCGCTTCGTGAACGACTACGTGGCCCCGCCGAAGTCGGGCGCGCGGCTGTCGTTGGCCCTGGAGTCCTTCGAGCGGATGCGCGACGACATCGCCGAAATGGGGGCCCGCACCCCGCACGAGCTGATGCGCTGCGCCGAGGTCACCTTCATCCGTGACTGCGCGGAGATGGCCGCGCGCGCCTCCCTGGCCCGTACGGAGTCCCGCTGGGGCCTCTACCACGACCGCCTCGACCACCCTCGTCGCGACGACGCCTCCTGGTTCCACCACCTCGATCTGCACAAGTCCCCCTCTGGCGCCATGGAGTTCACGGCCCGTCCCGTGGCTCCCTATCTGGTTCCGGTCGACGAGTTCACCCCTGTCGGCGGCCCGTCACGGCATATCGGCGAGGTCCACCCCGAGGACGTGGCCACGGCCGGTTCACGCGACGTGGCACCCCTCGCCGCCGGCGCCGACGAAGCCGCGGCCGAGACGGACGCCCTGGCGGCCTCCCCTCCCGGGGCCGCCCCCGAGCAGGCCTCCGACGACCAGTCCTTCGACGACCTGTCCCTCGCCGGTCGGTCCTCCTCACGTCTCCTCGAACTCGTCGCCCTCGCAGATGAGGAACCCGAACTCGCTGCCTTGCGCCCCTATTTGACGGACCCGGCACCCGCCGTCCGGCGCGAGGCCGTCGCCGTCCTCACCGAGACGGTGCCGCCCGGCACCGGCCCCGCGCTCGCCGCGGCATTGCGCGACCCCGCCGCGGAGGTACGCGCCGCCGCGGCGGCCTCGCTGCGGGAGCTCGTCGAGACCCTGCCGCCCGAACCCGCCCTGCGGGACGGGCTCGCCGCCGCACTGGCCGAGTCCGACCCCGTCGTGCGCGCCGCGGCCCTGGACGTGCTGCGCGCCCTGCACCTCGGTGACGCCGCCCTGTTCGCCGGCTCACTCGCCGACGGCGACATCGCCGTCCGGATCGAGGCCGTCCGCGCCCTGGTCTCCGTCGACGCCGCCGAAGAACTGGCTCGTGCGGCCACCGCCGACCCGTCCCGCGAGGTACGCGTCACGATCGCCAAATCCCTGGCCACGGTGGCCGCCGACCGCCTGCACGACACCCTGCTGACCGGCGTCGGCGCCAACGGCCCCGGCTCCAGTACCGACGCCGGCTCCAGTTCCGGCTCCGCCGCGGGGGACGCTCCCGAAGATCACGCCGTTCACACGGCCCTCGTCGGCCTCGTCGGCGATCCCGACGCCCTGGTGCGTGCCGCCGCCTACGGGGCGCTGGGCACCACCGGCTGCCCGCCACCGCTCGCGGCCCGGGCCGTGACCGCGCTCGCCGACCCGGCCTGGCAAGTGCGTGCGGGCGCGGCCACCGCGCTGTCCGTGGCCCATCCCGACACGGCCGTCCCCGTCCTCGCCAAGGCTCTGGCCGACCCGAACGCGGACGTTCGCAAGGCCTCCGTCCTGGCCCTGACCCGTCATCGCGGCTCGGAAGCGGCCCGCGCAGCCCTCGCCACCGCGACGACGGACTCGGACGCCGACGTCAGGGCGTACGCGACGCGCGCCCTCTGAGCTGGGTCAACGCCGACGCGCGCCCCCAGCCCCTATATCCAGTCCTCGGGCTCCGGCTCCGCGTCCATCTCGGGCCAGTAGTCCGCGCCGCCCGGATCCGTGGGGGCGTGGGCGGCGGCTTCGGGACCTGCCGTCCCGGCGGGTCCCGGAGCGGCGGCGTCCGGCGCCCCGCCCAGGGAGGCCAGGACCGCGACGACGCCCTCCCCGTACGTGACCCGCTTCTTCTCGCCGACCCCGCTGATGCCGCCCAGCTGTTGCACCGACGTCGGCCACACCGTGGCGATCTCCCTGAGCGTCGCGTCGTGGAAGATCACATAGGCGGGAACGCCCTGCTCACGGGCCTGTTCGGCGCGCCATGCACGCAGCGCCTCGAAGGCGGGCTGCAGTTCCTCGGGCAGCTCGGCCGCGGCGGCCTTGGACTTGCCGCGTCCGGACGAGGAAGAGCCCGACGCCTTCGACGTCACCGGCTTCTTCGGCTCCTTGCGCAGCGGGACGTCCCGCTCGCGGCGCAGCACGGCCCCGCTGGCCTCCGTCAGCACCAGGGTGCCGTACTCCCCCTCGACCGCGAGCAGCCCCTGGGCCAGCAACTGCCGTACGACACCACGCCACTCGCCCTCGGTGAGATCCTCGCCGATGCCGAACACCGACAGCTGGTCGTGGTCGAACTGGATCACCTTGGCCGTGCGCTTACCCATCAGGATGTCGACGATCTGCACCGCGCCGAACTTCTGCCCGCGCTCCCGCTGCAACCGCACCACGGTCGACAGCACCTTCTGGGCCGCCACGGTGCCGTCCCACGTCTCCGGTGGCGTCAGACAGGTGTCGCAGTTGCCGCAGCCCGCCGCGTCCGGTTCCTGGCCGAAGTAGGCGAGGAGCTGTCCGCGACGGCACTGGACGGTCTCGCACAGCGCCAGCATCGACTCCAGGTGGGCGCCGGCCCGTCTGCGGAAGGCCTCGTCGCCCTCGCCGGACTGGATCAGCTTGCGCTGCTGTATGACGTCGTTGAGGCCGTATGCCATCCATGCCGTGGAGGGCAGTCCGTCCCGTCCGCCGCGGCCCGTCTCCTGGTAGTAGCCCTCGATCGACTTGGGCAGGTCGAGATGGGCGACGAACCGCACGTCCGGCTTGTCGATGCCCATGCCGAAGGCGATGGTCGCGCACACGACCAGGCCCTCCTCCCGAAGGAACCGGGACTGGTGCGCCGCGCGCGTGCCCGCGTCCAGACCCGCGTGGTACGGCACCGCCTCGACGCCGTTGCGGGAGAGGAACTCGGCTGTCTTCTCCACGGAGTTGCGCGAGAGGCAGTACACGATGCCCGCGTCGCCCGCGTGCTCCTCGCGCAGAAAGCTCAGCAGCTGCTTCTTGGGGTCGGCCTTCGGCACGATCCGGTACTGGATGTTGGGCCGGTCGAAGCTCGCCACGAAGTGCCGCGCCGCCGGCATGTTCAGCCGCTGGGTGATCTCTTCGTGCGTCGCCCGCGTGGCCGTCGCCGTGAGCGCGATCCGCGGGACGTCCGGCCAGCGCTCGCCGAGCAGGGACAGGGACAGGTAGTCGGGGCGGAAGTCGTGGCCCCACTGGGACACACAGTGCGCCTCGTCGATCGCGAACACCGCGATCTTGCCGCGCGAGAGGAGGTCCAGAGTGGACTCCAGACGCAGGCGCTCCGGCGCCAGATACAGCAGGTCCAGCTCGCCCGCGAGGAACTCGGCCTCGACTACGCGCCGCTCGTCGAAGTCCTGCGTCGAGTTGACGAACCCGGCGCGCACACCGAGCGCCCGCAGCGCGTCCACCTGGTCCTGCATCAGCGCGATCAGCGGGGAGACGACGATGCCCGTGCCGGGTCTGACCAGGGCGGGGATCTGGTAGCACAGCGACTTGCCGCCACCGGTCGGCATCAGAACGACCGCGTCGCCGCCGGCCACCACATGCTCGATGACCGCTTCCTGCTCGCCGCGGAAGGCCTCGTAGCCGAAGACCCGGTGCAGCGTGGCCAGCGCCTCGCTCTCGGTCCGCTCCGATGTCCCGGTGATCCCTGTCATCGCGCTGATCCCGCCCGTCCCGCCCATCGCCCGGCCCCCGTACGTCGTCCCTCGACCACTGCCTCCACGATAGGGGGCCGCACTGACACCTCCGGAGTTATCCACAGACCCGATCCGGTGACTCTGCGTGACGGCCGATCGGAAAGTCCTGAAACCGATCACGTGCACGACGCCGGTGGGCCCGGCCCCCGCCTGGGGAACCGGGCCCACCGTACAGACTCGCGCAGGCCGGCGAGGCCTTCGGCAGCCGCTCAGCGAACGAACACTCCCGCCTGGTTGGCCAGGTCCAGGAAGTACTGCGGTGCGACACCGAGCACCAGTGTGACCGCGACGCCCACTCCGATCGCCGCCATCGTCAGCGGCGAGGGAACGGCGACGGTCGGGCCCTCGGGCCGCGGCTCGCTGAAGAACATCAGCACGATCACGCGGATGTAGAAGAAGGCGGCGATCGCCGAAGAGATCACGCCGACCACGACCAGCGGAGCCGCGCCGCCCTCCGCCGCCGCCTTGAACACGGCGAACTTCCCCGCGAACCCGGAGGTCAGCGGGATGCCGGCGAAGGCCAGCAGGAACACCGCGAACACGGCCGCCACCAGCGGCGAGCGCCGGCCGAGCCCCGCCCACTTGGACAGGTGCGTGGCCTCGCCGCCTGCGTCGCGCACGAGGGTGACGACCGCGAACGCGCCGATCGTCACGAACGAGTACGCGGCCAGGTAGAACAGGACAGACGAGACGCCGTCCGGGGTGGTCGCGATGACGCCGGCGAGGATGAATCCGGCGTGCGCGATGGACGAGTACGCCAGCAGCCGCTTGATGTCGGTCTGCGTGATCGCGACGATCGCACCGCCCAGCATGGTGACGATCGCGACGCCCCACATCACCGGCCGCCAGTCCCAGCGCAGGCCGGGCAGGACGACGTAGAGGATCCGCAGCAGGGCGCCGAACGCGGCCACCTTGGTCGCCGCGGCCATGAAACCGGTGACCGGGGTCGGCGCGCCCTGGTACACGTCGGGCGTCCACATGTGGAACGGCACCGCGCCCACCTTGAACAGCAGGCCCATGACGATCATCGCCGCGCCGACGAGGAGCAGCGCGTCGTTGCCCATGGTGTCGGCGAGCGCGGGGTTCACGTTCTGGACGGTGCCGTCGACGACCTGCGCGATGGTCCCGTACGACACCGAGCCCGCGTACCCGTACAGCAGTGCGATGCCGAAGAGGGTGAACGCGGAGGCGAACGCGCCGAGGAGGAAGTACTTGACCGCGGCCTCCTGCGACATGAGCCGCTTGCGGCGGGCCAGCGCGCACAGCAGGTACAGGGGCAGCGAGAAGACTTCCAGGGCGACGAACAGGGTCAGCAGGTCGTTGGCCGAGGGGAAGACCAGCATGCCGGCGACCGCGAACAGCAGCAGCGGGAAGACCTCGGTGGTCGTGAAACCGGCCTTGACCGCTGCCTTCTCGCTGTCGCTTCCCGGCACGGAGGCCGCCTGGGCGGCGAAGGAGTCGACCCGGTTGCCGTGCGTCTCGGGATCGAGCCGCCGTTCGGCGAAGGTGAACAGGCCGACCAGGGCCGCCAGCAGGATGGTGCCCTGCAGGAAGAGAGCCGGTCCGTCGACCGCGATCGCGCCCATGGCCGCGATGCGCGCCTTCGTGGTGCCGTATCCGTCCGCCGCGAGGGCGACCACCGCGGCGAACGCGGCGACCAGGGCGACGACGGACACGAACAACTGTGCGTAGTAGCGGTGCTTGCGCGGCACGAACGCCTCGACCAGCACCCCGACGATCGCCGCGCCCACGACGATCAAGGTGGGCGACAGTTGCCCGTACTCGATCTTCGGGGAGTCGATCTTCGAGATCGGTTCGGTCGCGGCTGCCGCCGTTGTCCACAGGCTGTGGACGGCTGATGCGCTCACTTGGCCGCCTCCACCTCGGGCTGGGGGTCCTTCTTGTGTACGTCGGACAGCGTCTGCTCGACCGCTGGGTTCACGATGTCCGTGACGGGCTTCGGGTAGACGCCCAGGAAGATCAACAGCACGATCAGCGGGGCGACGACCGCGAGCTCACGCGCGCGCAGGTCCGGCATCGCGGAGACCTCGGGCTTCACCGGACCCGTCATCGTCCGCTGGTAGAGCACCAGCGTGTAGAGCGCGGCGAGCACGATGCCGAAGGTGGCGATGATGCCGATCGCCGGGTACCGCGCGAACGTGCCGACCAGGACGAGGAACTCGCTCACGAACGGGGCGAGTCCCGGCAGCGACAGCGTCGCCAGACCGCCGATCAGGAACGTGCCGGCCAGCACCGGGGCGACCTTCTGCACACCGCCGTAGTCGGCGATGAGCCGCGAGCCGCGCCGCGAGATCAGGAACCCGGCGACCAGCATCAGGGCGGCCGTCGAGATGCCGTGGTTGACCATGTACAGCGTCGCGCCCGACTGCCCCTGGCTGGTCATCGCGAAGATGCCCAGGATGATGAACCCGAAGTGCGAGATCGACGCGTACGCCACCAGGCGCTTGATGTCCCGCTGTCCCACGGCCAGCAGCGCCCCGTAGACGATGCTGATCAGCGCGAGGACCAGGATGACGGGCGTCGCCCACTTGCTGGCCTCCGGGAAGAGCTGGAGGCAGAAGCGGAGCATCGCGAACGTGCCCACCTTGTCGACGACCGCCGTGATGAGGACGGCGACCGGGGCGGTCGCCTCCCCCATGGCGTTGGGCAGCCAGGTGTGCAGCGGCCACAGCGGCGCCTTCACCGCGAAGGCGAAGAAGAAGCCGAGGAACAGCCAGCGTTCGGTGTTCGTCGCCATGTCGAGCGTGCCGTTGGCGCGGGCCTCGGCGATCTCCGCGAGCGAGAAGCTCCCGGCGACCACGTACAGGCCGATCACCGCGGCCAGCATGATCAGACCGCCGACCAGGTTGTAGAGGAGGAACTTCACGGCCGCGTACGACCGTTGCGTGGACGCCGTCTCCTCGCCGTGCTCGTGGGCACGGTCCCCGAAGCCTCCGATGAGGAAGTACATCGGGATGAGCATGGCTTCGAAGAAGATGTAGAAGAGGAAGACGTCGGTGGCCTCGAAGGAGAGGATCACCATCGCCTCGACGGCCAGGATCAGGGCGAAGAAGCCCTGCGTGGGCCGCCAGCGCTTGCTGCCCGTCTCCAGCGGGTCGGCGTCGTGCCAGCCCGCGAGGACGATGAACGGGATCAGCAGCGCGGTCAGCGCGACGAGCGCGACCCCGATGCCGTCCACGCCCAGCTCGTACCTGACCCCGAAGTCCGCGATCCAGGAGTGGGATTCGGTGAGCTGGTAGCGGCCGCCGTCCGGGTCGAACCGGACCAGGACCACGATCGCCAGGGCGAGCGTCGCCAGGGAGAACAGCAAAGCCAGCGCTTTGGCGGCGTTGCGCCGGGCGGCCGGGACGGCGGCCGTGGCGACCGCCCCGATCGCCGGGAGCGCCGCCGTCGCTGTCAGCAGAGGAAAGGACATCGGTATCAGACCGCCCTCATCAGCAGGGTCGCGGCGATGAGGATCGCCACACCGCCGAACATCGAGACCGCGTACGACCGCGCGAAGCCGTTCTGCAGTCGGCGCAGCCGCCCGGAGAGGCCGCCGACCGAGGCCGCCGTGCCGTTGACGACGCCGTCGACCAGGGTGTGGTCGACGTAGACCAGGGACCGTGTGAGGTGCTCGCCGCCTCGGACCAGCACGACGTGGTTGAAGTCGTCCTGGAACAGGTCGCGGCGGGCGGCCCGGGTGAGCAGCGACCCGCGCGGAGCGACGACCGGGACGGGCCGGCGGCCGTACTGCGCGTAGGCGACCGCCACGCCGATCACCAGGACCACCATGGTGGACAGGGTGACGGTGAGGGCGCTGACCGGAGAGTCCCCGTGGGAGTGACCGGTGACCGGCTCGAGCCAGTGCAGGAAGCGGTCGCCGATGCTGAAGAACCCGCCGGCGAAGACCGACCCGAAGGCCAGCACGATCATGGGGATCGTCATGATCTTGGGCGACTCGTGCGGGTGCGGCTCCGCGTGCTCGCCCCGGTGCTCGGCGGCGGGCTCCGCGTCGGGCGCCTCGGGGGACCGGGTGGGCCGGTTCTTCCAGCGCTCCTCGCCGAAGAACGTCATCAGCATCACGCGCGTCATGTAGTACGCGGTGATGGCCGCGCCCAGCAGGGCGCAACCGCCGAGGATCCAGCCCTCGGTGCCGCCCTTGGCGAACGCCGCCTCGATGATCTTGTCCTTGGAGAAGAAGCCGGACAGGCCCGGGAAGCCGATGATGGCGAGGTAGCCGAGGCCGAAGGTGACGAAGGTGACCGGCATGTACTTGCGCAGGCCGCCGTACTTGCGCATGTCGACCTCGTCGTTCATGCCGTGCATGACCGAGCCGGCGCCGAGGAACAGCCCGGCCTTGAAGAAGCCGTGCGTCACCAGGTGCATGATCGCGAAGACGTAGCCGATGGGACCGAGACCCGCGGCCAGCACCATGTAGCCGATCTGCGACATGGTCGAACCGGCCAGGGCCTTCTTGATGTCGTCCTTCGCACAACCGACGATCGCACCGAAAAGGAGCGTCACGGCGCCGACGACGGTGACGACCAGCTGTGCGTCGGGAGCCCCGTTGAAGATCGCGGCGGACCGGACGATCAGGTAAACGCCCGCGGTGACCATCGTGGCCGCGTGGATGAGGGCCGAGACCGGGGTCGGGCCCTCCATCGCGTCCCCGAGCCAGGACTGGAGCGGCACCTGGGCGGACTTGCCGCAGGCGGCGAGCAGCAGCATCAGGGCGATGGCGGTCAGCTTGCCCTCGGACGCGTCACCGGCGATGCCGGGCTCGCCCTCCGCCCCGAGCAGCGGGCCGAACGCGAACGTCCCGAAGGTGGTGAACATCAGCATGATGGCGATGGACAGGCCCATGTCGCCGACGCGGTTGACCAGGAAGGCCTTCTTCGCGGCGGTGGCGGCGCTGGGCTTGTGCTGCCAGAAGCCGATGAGCAGGTAGGACGCCAGACCGACGCCCTCCCAGCCGACGTACAGCAACAGGTAGTTGTCGGCGAGGACGAGCAGCAGCATCGCCGCGAGGAACAGGTTCAGATAGCCGAAGAAGCGGCGGCGCCGCTCGTCGTGCTCCATGTACCCGACCGAGTACAGGTGGATCAGCGAGCCGACGCCCGTGATCAGCAGCACGAACGTCATCGACAACTGGTCGAGACGGAAGGCGACGTCCGCCTGGAAGCCCTCGACCGGGATCCAGCTGAACAGGTGCTGCGTCAGCGTCCGGTCTTCGGCGCCCCTGCTCAACAGGTCGCCGAACAGGACGAGACCGAACACGAAGGAGACGGTCGACAGGAGCGTGCCGATCCAGTGGCCGACGGCGTCGAGCCGACGGCCGCCGACCAGAAGGACGGCCGCTCCGAGCAGGGGCGCCGCGATCAGCAGCGCAATCAGGTTCTCCACGATTCTTCCGACCCCTTACAGCTTCATCAGGCTGGCGTCGTCGACCGAGGCCGAGTGGCGGGACCGGAACAGCGACACGATGATCGCGAGTCCGACCACGACCTCCGCGGCGGCGACGACCATCGTGAAGAAGGCGATGATCTGGCCGTCGAGATTGCCGTGCATCCGCGAGAAGGTGACGAACGCGAGGTTGCAGGCGTTCAGCATGAGCTCGATGCACATGAAGACGACGATCGCGTTGCGCCTGATCAGCACGCCCGTCGCACCGATCGTGAACAACAGGGCCGCGAGGTAGAGGTAGTTGACGGGGTTCACTTCGACGCCTCCTCGGTCCGCTTCAGGTGCGGCGGCTCGATCGCGGTGCGCTCCAGGCGCTCCGCGGCGCGCTGTTCCAGGGCCTTGAGGTCGTTGAGCGCCTCGGTCGACACGTCCCGCACCTGTCCGCGCTCGCGCAGCGTCTTGCTGACCGTGAGCTCGGACGGCGTTCCGTCGGGCAGCAGGCCCTGGACGTCCACGGCGTTGTGCCGCGCGTACACGCCGGGAGCCGGCAGCGGCGGCACGTGCTTGCCCTCACGCACGCGCTGCTCGGCCATCTCACGCTGGGTCTTGGCACGCTCGGTGCGCTCACGGTGGGTGAGCACCATGGCGCCGACGGCGGCCGTGATCAGCAGGGCGCCGGTGATCTCGAACGCGAAGACGTACTTGGTGAAGATGAGAGTGGCGAGGCCCTCGACATTGCCGTGGGCGTTGGCGTCGGCGAGTCCGTCGAACTCCGTCAGGGAGGCGTTGCCGATGCCGCCGATCAGCAGGATGCCGAAGCCGAGGCCGCTGAGAAGGGCCAGCCAGCGCTGGCCCTTGATGGTCTCCTTCAGCGAGTCCGCCGCGGTGACGCCGACGAGCATCACCACGAACAGGAACAGCATCATGATCGCGCCGGTGTAGACGACGATCTGCACGATGCCCAGGAAGTAGGCGCCGTTGGCGAGGTAGAAGACCGCCAGGACGATCATGGTGCCGGCGAGACAGAGCGCGCTGTGCACGGCCTTCTTCATGAAGACGGTGCACAGGGCGCCGATCACCGCGACGGTGCCGAGCACCCAGAACTGGAAGGCCTCACCGGTGGAGGTGGAGTAGGCGGCGAGCTGCGCGCTCATCGGCGGATCACCTCCTCGGAGGCGGGCTCGTCCGCACCGGAGGTGGAGGCGGCGTCCTGCGGGACCTCACCCTTGGAGACGGCCACCTGGCGCTCCGTGCCGGGCGCGGCCTCCGTCACCAGACCCCGGTAGTAGTCCTGTTCGTCCGTGCCGGGGTAGATGGCGTGGGGAGAGTCCACCATGCCGTCGTCGAGGCCGGCGAGCAGCTGCTCCTTGGTATAGATCAGGTTGGCTCGGCTGGAGTCGGCGAGCTCGAACTCGTTCGTCATCGTCAACGCGCGCGTGGGACAGGCCTCGATGCACAGGCCGCACAGGATGCAACGGGCGTAGTTGATCTGATAGACGCGCCCGTACCGTTCGCCCGGCGAGTAGCGCTCCTCGTCGGTGTTGTCCGCGCCCTCCACGTAGATGGCGTCGGCCGGGCAGGCCCAGGCGCACAGCTCACAGCCGACGCACTTCTCCAGGCCGTCCGGATGGCGGTTGAGCTGGTGCCGTCCGTGGAACCGGGGAGCTGTGGTCTTCTCCTGCTCCGGGTACTGCTCGGTCAGCCGCTTCTTGAACATGGCCTTGAAGGTCACGCCGAAGCCGGCCACGGGGTTCTGGAAGCCGGGCGTCGTCTGCCCGGCCTCCTTGGGCTCCTCAGCCATCGGACGCCTCCTTTCCATCCAGCGATCCGTCACTCACAGTGTCCACTCCGCCACTGACAATGAGCTCCCGCTCCCGGCGCGGACTGCGCCTGGGCACCGGCGGAAGCTCCTGGCCGGGCAGCGGCGGCACGGGGAATCCGCCCGCCATCGGGTCGAAGCCGGCGGGCTCGGCGGGTGCCTGAGCGTCCTTCCCGCCGTTGCGGAACATGTCCACGACGAAGGAGAGCAACAGCAGGGCCAGGACCCCACCGCCGACGTAGAGGGCGATGTCGGTGAAGTCGTAGTTCTCGTTGCGCAGCGTCCGTACGGTCGCCACCAGCATCAGCCAGGTCACCGAGACGGGGATGAGGACCTTCCAGCCGAGCTTCATCAGCTGGTCGTAGCGGACGCGCGGCAGCGTGCCGCGCAGCCAGATGAAGAAGAACAGCAGCAACTGGACCTTGACGACGAACCAGAGCATCGGCCACCAGCCGTGGTTGGCGCCCTCCCAGAAGGCGCTGATCGGCCAGGGGGCCCGCCAGCCGCCGAGGAAGAGGGTGGTCGACACGGCGGAGACCGTCACCATGTTCACGTACTCGGCGAGCATGAACATCGCGAACTTGATCGACGAGTACTCGGTGTTGAAGCCGCCGACCAGGTCGCCCTCGGACTCGGGCATGTCGAAGGGGGCGCGGTTGGTCTCACCGACCATGGTGACGACGTAGATGATGAAGGAGACCGGCAGCAGGAGGATGTACCAGCGGTCGTGCTGCTGCTCGACGATCGTCGACGTCGACATGGACCCCGAGTAGAGGAACACCGAGGCGAACGCGGCGCCCATGGCGATCTCGTAGGAGATCATCTGCGCGCAGGACCGCAGGCCTCCCAGCAGCGGGTAGGTGGAGCCGGAACTCCAGCCCGCCAGCACGATGCCGTAGATGCCCACCGAGGCGATCGCCAGGACGTAGAGCATCGCGATCGGCAGGTCGGTGAGCTGCATCGTGGTGCGCTGACCGAAGATCGAGATCTCGTTGTCGGCCGGGCCGAACGGGATCACCGCGATCGCCATGAAGGCCGGGATGGCCGCGACGATCGGCGCGAGGACGTACACCACCTTGTCCGCGCGTTTGACGATGACGTCTTCCTTCAGCATCAGCTTGATGCCGTCGGCGAGCGACTGCAGCATGCCCCAGGGGCCGTGCCGGTTGGGGCCGATGCGCAACTGCATCCAGGCGACGACCTTGCGCTCCCACACGATGGAGAACAGCACGGTCACCATCAGGAAGGCGAAGCAGAAGACGGCCTTGACGACGACCAGCCACCAGGGGTCGCGGCCGAACATCGAGAGGTCTTCAGCGGCGAGGTACGGGCTCATGCCTCCACCTCCTTGGGGGCGTCGGCGGTGGGCGTCGCCGGGCCGATGCGGACGAGAGAGCCGGGCGTGGCCCCGGAGTCGGATGCGACGCCACCACCCGTGGAGTTCAGCGGGAGCCAGACCACCCGGTCGGGCATCTCGGTGATCTGCAGCGGGAGTTCGACCACTCCGGCGGGTCCGGTCACGGCGAGCACGTCGCCGCCCTTGACGCCGGCTTCGGCGGCCGTCGCGGGCGACACACGCGCGCGTGCGGCGTGCCGGGTCCCGGCGAGCGCCTCGTCGCCCTGCTGGAGGACGCCCTGGTCGAGCAGCAGGCGGTGTCCGGCGAGGACGGCCTCTCCGGCAGCGGGCCGCGGCAGCTGAGCGGCCGTCTCCAGGGGGTCGGCGGCCCGGGGACCGTCCCAGGCGCCGAGCCGGTCGAGCTCCCCGCGCGCGGTGCGCAGGTCCGGCAGCCCGAGATGGACGTCCATGGCGTCGGCGAGCATCTGCAGCACGCGTGCGTCGGCGGGCGCCGGGCGGCGGGTCATCTGGTCGGGCTTCAGCGCGGCCTCGAAGAAGCGGACCCGGCCCTCCCAGTTCAGGAAGGCGCCCGCCTTCTCGGCGACCGCGGCCACCGGCAGGACGACGTCGGCGTGCTCGGTGACCTCTCCGGGCCGCAGTTCCAGCGACACCACGAAGCCGGCCTCGGCCAGCGCCTCACGCGCGCGTGCCGGATCGGGCAGATCCGCGACCTCGACGCCCGCGACGAGCAGCGCCTGGAGTTCGCCGGACACGGCGGCCTCGACGATCTGCCCGGTGTCCCGGCCGTAGCGGTGCGGGAGTTCGGCCAGGCCCCAGGCCGCGGCGACCTCCTCACGCGCGCGTGGGTCGGTGGCCGGACGACCGCCCGGCAGCAGCGACGGCAGCGCGCCCGCCTCGATCGCGCCCCGCTCCCCCGCCCGGCGCGGAATCCACACCAGGCGGGCGCCGGTCGCCGCGGCGGCCCGCGCCGCGGCGGTGAGACCGCCGGCCACACTGGCCAGCCGCTCCCCGACGACGATCACGGCGCCCTCGGCCCGCAGCGCCTCGGCGGCCTTGCCTCCCGCGTTCTCCAGGTCGGCACCGCTCGCGAGCGCGTCCAGCCACTCCGTCTCCGTGCCCGGAGCGGCCGGCAGCAGCGTGCCGCCCGCCTTCTCCAGACCCCGGGTGGCGTGCGTGGCCAGCGAGAACACCCGCTGCCCGTGCTTGCGCCAGGCCTTGCGCAGCCTCAGGAAGACGCCGGGCGCCTCCTCCTCCGACTCGAAGCCGGCCAGCAGGACCGCGGGCGCCTTCTCCAGGAAGGCGTAGGTGACGCCCGTCCCGTCGAGGTCACGGCCGCGGCCGGCCACGTGGGCGGCCAGGAAGTCGGCCTCCTCGCTGCTGTGCACGCGCGCACGGAAGTCGATGTCGTTGGTGTCGAGCGCCACGCGCGCGAACTTGCTGTAGGCGTAGGCGTCCTCGATGGTGAGGCGGCCGCCGGTCAGGACGCCGGTCCGCCCGCGCGAGGCCAGCAGCCCCTGGGCGGCGATCTGCAGCGCCTCCGGCCAGGAAGCCGGCACGAGGTCGCCCTCGGCGTTGCGCACCAACGGCGTTTCGAGCCGGTCCCGCTGCTGGGCGTACCGGAACGCGAACCGCCCCTTGTCGCAGATCCACTCCTCGTTGACCTCGGGGTCGTTTGCGGCCAGGCGCCGCATGACCTTGCCGCGCCGGTGGTCGGTGCGGGTGGCGCAGCCGCCGGAGCAGTGCTCGCAGACCGACGGCGAGGAGACGAGGTCGAAGGGCCGGGAGCGGAATCGGTACGCCGCCGAGGTCAGCGCGCCGACGGGGCAGATCTGGATGGTGTTGCCGGAGAAGTACGACTCGAAGGGGTCGCCCTCGCCGGTGCCCACCTGCTGCAGCGCGCCCCGCTCGATCAGCTCGATCATCGGGTCGCCGGCGACCTGGTTGGAGAACCGGGTGCAGCGCGCGCACAGCACGCACCGCTCGCGGTCGAGGAGCACCTGCGTCGAGATCGGGACGGGCTTCTCGTACGTGCGCTTGCGGCCCTCGAACCGGGAGTCGGCCTGGCCGTGCGACATGGCCTGGTTCTGCAGGGGGCACTCGCCGCCCTTGTCGCAGACCGGGCAGTCCAGCGGGTGGTTGATGAGGAGCAGCTCCATCACGCCGTGCTGCGCCTTCTCGGCCACGGGGGAGGTGAGGTGGGTCTTCACCACCATGCCGTCCGTGCACGTGATGGTGCACGACGCCATGGGCTTGCGCTGGCCCTCGACCTCGACGATGCACTGCCGGCAGGCGCCGGCCGGATCGAGAAGGGGATGGTCGCAAAAGCGCGGGATCTCGATGCCGAGCTGCTCGGCGGCCCGGATGACCAGGGTGCCCTTGGGCACGCTGATCTCGGCGCCGTCGATGCTGAGCGTGACGAGATCCTCCGGCGGGACCGCCGCCTCGCCGCCCCCGGAGGGAGCGCTGGTGGTCACCGTCATGCGTTCACCTCCGTGTGCTTGTCCGCCCATGCCGTCGACTTGGCGGGGTCGAAGGGGCAGCCGCGGCCCGTGATGTGCTGCTCGTACTCCTCGCGGAAGTACTTGAGCGAGGAGAAGATCGGCGAGGCGGCGCCGTCGCCGAGGGCGCAGAAGGACTTGCCGTTGATGTTGTCGGCGATGTCGTTGAGCTTGTCGAGATCGGACAGGGCGCCCTTGCCCGCCTCGATGTCCCGCAGCAGCTGGACGAGCCAGTACGTGCCCTCGCGGCACGGGGTGCACTTGCCGCAGGACTCGTGGGCGTAGAACTCGGTCCAGCGGGTCACGGCTCGCACGACGCAGGTCGTCTCGTCGAAGCACTGCAGGGCTTTCGTGCCGAGCATGGAACCCGCGGCGCCCACTCCTTCGTAGTCAAGAGGGACGTCGAGGTGCTCGTCGGTGAACATCGGCGTCGAGGAGCCGCCGGGCGTCCAGAACTTGAGCCGGTGCCCGGGTCGCATTCCGCCGCTCATCTCGAGGAGCTGGCGGAGGGTGATGCCGAGCGGGGCCTCGTACTGGCCGGGGCTGGCGACATGGCCGCTGAGCGAGTAGAGCGTGAAGCCCGGGGACTTCTCGCTTCCCATCGACCTGAACCATTCCTTGCCGTTTTTCAGGATCGCGGGAACTGACGCGATCGACTCGACGTTATTCACCACAGTCGGGCACGCGTAGAGGCCCGCGACCGCAGGAAAGGGGGGACGAAGCCGCGGTTGACCACGGCGGCCTTCGAGCGAGTCGAGCAGTGCGGTCTCCTCACCGCAGATGTACGCGCCGGCGCCGGCGTGCACGGTGAGTTCGAGGTCGAGTCCGCTGCCCAGGATGTTCTCGCCGAGGTAGCCCGCCGCGTAGGCCTCGCGCACGGCCTCGTGCAGCCGCCGCAGAACAGGGACGACTTCACCACGCAGATAGATGAAGGCATGCGAAGACCTGATGGCATAACACGCGATCACAATGCCCTCGATGAGGCTGTGCGGGTTCGCGAAGAGGAGCGGGATGTCCTTGCAGGTCCCGGGCTCCGATTCGTCGGCGTTGACAACTAGATAGTGCGGTTTTCCATCCCCCTGGGGAATGAACTGCCATTTCATTCCCGTCGGGAATCCCGCGCCGCCTCGCCCTCGCAGACCGGAGTCCTTGACGAACGCGATCAGGTCGTCCGGCGACATGGCGAGCGCCTTGCGGAGGCCCTCGTATCCCTCGTGCCTTCGGTAGACGTCGAGACTCCAGGACCTGTCCTCGTCCCAGAAGGCCGACAGCACGGGTGCGAGCAGCTTCTCGGGGCTGTTGCCCTTCAGCTCGGGTGCCAAGGTCATCACTCCCCCTCCTCGGCGGTAGGCCCTGCCGGGTGGGCCGGGTCGGAGGCCGACGTCTCCTGCGGCGCGTCGTGCGAACTCAGGTGCTCGGTGGGCGAGGGCCGGTGCACCGCCCGGTCATGCGGCTCGTCGTGCGGCCCGCCGTCTCGCGGGTGGACCACGCGCGCGGGTGCGGTCTCTCCCCTTGCCAGGCGAAGACCCACCAGTGACGCCGGTCCCGCACTGCCGCTCGCCTCGACCGCGCCGTCCCGCTCGTCGGGGAAGCCCGCCAGGATCCGGGCGGTCTCCTTGAAGGTGCACAGCGGCGCACCGCGCGTGGGGGAGACGGTGCGTCCGGTCCGCAGGTCGTCCACCAGGTGCTTGGCGCTCTGCACGGTCTGGTTGTCGAAGAACTCCCAGTTGACCATCACGACCGGCGCGAAGTCACAGGCCGCGTTGCACTCGATGTGCTCCAGAGTGATCTTTCCGTCGTCGGTGGTCTCACCGTTGCCGACACCCAGGTACTCCTGGAGCTCCTCGAAGATCGCGTCGCCGCCCATCACCGCGCACAGGGTGTTGGTGCAGACGCCCACCTGGTAGTCACCGCTGGGGCGGCGCCGGTACATGGTGTAGAAGGTGGCGACGGCGGTGACCTCGGCCGTGGTCAGGTCCAGCACGTCCGCGCAGAACTGCATTCCGGTGCGCGTGACGTGTCCCTCCTCCGACTGCACCAGGTGCAGCAACGGCAGGAGCGCGGACCGGGAGTCGGGGTAGCGGGCGATGATCTCGCGCGCGTCCGCCTCCAGCCGGGCTCGGACGTCGTCCGGGTAGGCGGGCGCGGGCAGTTGGGGCATGCCCAGGCTGACGCCCCGCTCGGAAGAAGAGGTGGTCACCGGTCGACGCCTCCCATCACGGGGTCGATGGACGCGACGGCGACGATGACGTCGGCGACCTGGCCGCCTTCGCACATCGCCGCCATGGCCTGCAGGTTGGTGAAGGACGGGTCCCTGAAGTGGACCCGGTAGGGGCGGGTGCCTCCGTCGGACACGGCGTGCACCCCGAGCTCGCCCTTGGGCGACTCGACCGCCGTGTACGCCTGTCCCGGCGGAACGCGGAAGCCCTCGGTGACCAGCTTGAAGTGGTGGATCAGGGCTTCCATGGAGGTGCCCATGATCTTCTTGATGTGGTCGAGGGAGTTGCCGAGACCGTCGGGGCCCAGGGCGAGCTGGGCGGGCCAGGCGATCTTCCGGTCGGCGACCATGACCGGGCCGGGCTGGAGCCGGTCCAGGCACTGCTCCACGATCCGCAGCGACTGCCGCATCTCCTCCAGGCGGACGAGGAAGCGGCCGTAGGAGTCGCAGGAGTCGGCGGTCGGGACGTCGAAGTCGTACGTCTCGTAATCGCAGTAGGGCTGTGCCTTGCGCAGGTCGTGCGGGAGGCCGGTGGAGCGCAGGATCGGGCCGGTGGCGCCGAGGGCCATGCAGCCGGCCAGGTCGAGATAGCCGACGTCCTGCATACGGGCCTTGAAGATGGGGTTCCCGGTGGCGAGCTTGTCGTACTCGGGGAGGTTCTTCTTCATCTTCTTCACGAACTCGCGGATCTGGTCCACCGCGCCGGGCGGCAGGTCCTGGGCGAGTCCGCCGGGGCGGATGTACGCGTGGTTCATCCGCAGGCCCGTGATGAGCTCGTAGATGTCGAGAATCATTTCACGATCGCGGAATCCGTAGATCATGATCGTGGTGGCGCCGAGCTCCATGCCGCCGGTGGCGATGCACACCAGGTGCGAGGACATCCGGTTCAGCTCCATCAGGAGCACCCGGATGATCTTGGCTCGCTCGGTGATCTGGTCCTCGACGCCGAGGAGCTTCTCCACGGCCAGGCAGTACGCGGTCTCGTTGAAGAAGGACGTCAGGTAGTCCATGCGCGTCACGAACGTGGTGCCCTGCGTCCACGTGCGGTACTCGAGGTTCTTCTCGATGCCCGTGTGGAGGTAGCCGATGCCGCAGCGGGCCTCGGTGACCGTCTCTCCCTCGATCTCCAGGATGAGGCGGAGCACCCCGTGGGTGGAGGGGTGCTGGGGGCCCATGTTGACGACGATGCGCTCGTCGTCGGCCCGGGCAGCGGACTGGACGACCTCGTCCCAGTCGCCACCGGTGACCGTGTATACGGCGCCCTCGGTGGTCTCGCGCGCCGAAGCGGCCGAGGCCGCGGATTCTGACTGCGTGCTCACGAGTACGACCTCCGCTGGTCCGGAGCCGGGATCTGGGCGCCCTTGTACTCGACGGGGATGCCGCCGAGGGGGTAGTCCTTGCGCTGCGGATGGCCCTGCCAGTCGTCCGGCATCATGATCCGCGTCAGGGCCGGGTGACCGTCGAAGACGATCCCGAAGAAGTCGTAGGTCTCGCGCTCGTGCCAGTCGTTGGTCGGGTAGACGGAGACCAGGGACGGGATGCGCGGGTCGGCGTCCGGCGCGCTGACTTCCAGGCGGATCAGCCGGTTGTGGGTGATCGAGCGCAGGTGGTAGACGGCGTGCAGCTCGCGGCCCTTGTCGTTCGGGTAGTGGACGCCGCCGACGCCGGTACAGAGTTCGAAGCGCAGGGCCGGGTCGTCGCGCAGGGTGCGGGCGACGCGCAGCAGGTGCTCGCGCTCGACGTGGAAGGTGAGCTCGCCGCGGTCGACGACCGTCTTCTCGATCGCGTTCTCGGGCAGGAGGCCCTGCTCCTCCAGCGCGCCCTCGAGTTCGTCGGCGACCTCGTCGAACCAGCCGCCGTAGGGCCGGCTCGCCGCCCCCGGGAGCCGGACCGAGCGGACCAGGCCGCCGTAGCCGGACGTGTCGCCGCCGTTCTCGGCGCCGAACATGCCGCGCTGGACGCGGACCTCCTCCCCGCCCTCGCCGCGCTGGCCGGGGAGGTTGGAGGCGGAGAGATCCTTCTCGGGGTTCACCCCGTTCGACCCGTTCACCCCGTTCGAGGAGCCGTTCGCGCCATGGGTGCCGTTCGCGTCGCTCACCGCAGCAGCCCCTTCATCTCGATCGTGGGCAGGGCCTTGAGCGCCGCTTCCTCCGCCTCGCGGGCCGCCTCCTCGGCGTTCACGCCCAGCTTGGTGTTCTGGATCTTGTGATGGAGCTTGAGGATCGCGTCCATCAGCATCTCGGGGCGCGGCGGGCAGCCCGGGAGATAGATGTCGACGGGGACGATGTGATCGACGCCCTGGACGATCGCGTAGTTGTTGAACATGCCGCCGGAGGAGGCGCACACGCCCATGGAGATGACCCACTTGGGGTTCGGCATCTGGTCGTAGACCTGCCGCAGCACCGGCGCCATCTTCTGGCTCACCCGGCCGGCGACGATCATCAGGTCCGCCTGGCGGGGCGAACCGCGGAAGACCTCCATGCCGAAGCGCGCCAGGTCGTAGCGGCCCGCGCCGGTGGTCATCATCTCGATGGCACAGCAGGCGAGGCCGAACGTGGCGGGGAAGACGGACGCCTTGCGCACCCAGCCCGCGGCCTGCTCGACGGTGGTCAGCAGAAAGCCGCTCGGCAGCTTTTCTTCGAGTCCCATGACTAAAGGCCCCTCAGTCCCATTCCAGGCCGCCGCGCCGCCATACGTACGCGTACGCGACGAAGACGGTGAGCACGAAGAGCAGCATCTCCACGAGCCCGAAGACACCCAGGGCGTCGAAGGTGACGGCCCAGGGGTAGAGGAAGACGATCTCGATGTCGAAGACGATGAAGAGCATCGCCGTCAGGTAGTACTTGATGGGGAAGCGCCCGCCGCCGGCCGGCGTGGGGGTCGGCTCGATACCGCACTCATAGGCCTCGAGCTTGGCGCGGTTGTACCGCTTCGGCCCGATCAGCGTGGCCATGACCACGGAGAAGATCGCAAAGCCTGCCCCGAGGGCTCCCAGTACGAGGATGGGCGCATACGCGTTCACCGCTCCTCGCTCCTCTCAGTCGGCACTGACTGCTGGCGATGGCGTCGGACTCACCCGTCTCACCGGTCCCACGAACCCCGTCCGTCCCGACGAAGATCGCGAACATGTGAAGCAGGTCACAAGCCCAACTGCCTCGCATCCTATGCCCGCCGCTCTGTGATCTGCGACACGGGGTATTACACAAGCTTTGTGATCTCCACCACCTGACGAAGGATCATGAAGTCATATCAGCGGTGATCTTCATACTCGAAGCGTCAGAGTGATCACAAGAAGTGACATTTTCGCTCGTCACCGCAGGCCGCAGGGGCGTCTCCATATCAAGAGACTTCCCTTGCATGCAAATTGGAGATGGACGCAGCGTCCTGGTAGTGACCCGCGTTCACACATCAGAGGGAGTGCGCGTCGGGATGTGGACGTGTGCACGCGTTCACGAGCGGAACGTGCGGTGCCGCATGCGCGAGACGCCGCCCTCCCGGTAACCGTTCCGTGACCTCCGCCACACTCGTGAGAGTCGCCTAAGAAGCGGGGTTGGCCAACCGTCCCGACCGGTGGTAGGTGCGGGGCAATCCGGGCGTAACGACGAAAGCCCATGATCACAGGCTTGATCACCTGCGTCCGCAATGTCCGTTACGGCGTCAATAAAGAAGTAGCCGCACGGAATTTGGGGCGTCCGTTGAACAACTGTGGCGCACCACACGTTTCTTGTAGGTATGGAGGAGCCCCTGATACCGGTTGTACCCATGTCCCACACCGCTCACATACGCAGCCACCGGAAACCCCGCCGCAGCGCGTCGACGATCGCGATGCGGGCCGGAGTCGCCAGTGGTGTCCTCGGCACGCTGGCCGTCGCCACGGCGGCCGGGTCGGCGCACGCCGCCGAGCCGGTGACGCAGACGCTCGAACTGCCCGTACTCACGGGCGACCTGGCCGCTCAGGTCGCGCAGTCCGCCCAGGCCACGCAGCAGGCCGCGGCGAACTACCAGCTGCAGGCCGAGCGCGACTCGGCCGCCGCAGCAGCCGCCAAGGAGGCCAAGAAGGACCTCGCCGACGCCAAGGCCGAGGCGAAGAAGAAGGCGGAGGCCGCCCGCAAGGCCGCCGCCGAGCGTGCCACCCGCGCCGCCGAGCGCACCACACTCTCCGCGTCGGTGGGCGACAGCTCCACCAGCATCAGCACCAGCTCGTCCACGGCGACCGGTTCGGCCGCGGCCGTCATCGCCTTCGTGAAGGCCCAGATCGGCGACGCCTACGTCTCCGGCGGCACCGGCCCCAACTCGTGGGACTGTTCGGGGCTCATGCAGACCGCCTTCAAGCAGGTCGGCATCAGTCTGCCGCGGGTCTCCCAGGACCAGTCGGTCGCCGGCACCCAGGTGTCCCTGGACAACCTGCAGCCGGGCGACATCCTCTACTGGGGCAGCGCGGGCAGCGCGTACCACGTGGCGGTGTACGTGGGCGACGGCATGTTCGTCGGCGCGCAGAACCCGTCCACCGGTGTGGCGGAGAAGCCGCTGTCCTACGACCCGCCGACCGGAGCGGTGCGGGTGCTCTGACAGCCCCTCGGCGCCGCTGAGGGCGCCTCACGCACGCAAGGGCCGCAGCCGCTCGGGGGCAGCGGCCCTTCGGGCTCCCCCGAGACGGCTGCTCGGCGTCGTCCCGGCCACGGGCCGGGGACGCGCCTGGCCGGTGTGTGCCGTCAGGACAGGATCTCGACGTACCCGTCGCTTCCGTGCACGCGGATCCGCTGACCGTCCCGGATCAGCCGGGTCGCCCGATCCACGCTCACGACGGCCGGCAGGCCGTACTCGCGGGCGATCACCGCGCCGTGGGTCATCTGGCCGCCCACTTCCGTCACCAGCCCCGTGATCCCGACGAACAGGGGCGACCAACTCGGATCCGTGTAGGCCGTGACCAGGATGTCGCCCGGCTCGAGAACGGCCTCCGCGACGTCATGGATGACGCGGGCCCTCCCCTCGACGGTCCCGGCGGAGACCGCCAGGCCGACCAGGGCGCCGGGCGGCACGTCGTCGCGCCGGAACGCCCCGCTGACGGCCTCGCCGTCCGAGGTGAGCACCCGGGGCGGTGTGAGCGCCTGGTGGGACCGGAACTCGTCCTTGCGCCGCCGGATGAGCCGGTCGTCCGCCCGGTGCGAGCACACGACGTCGTGGAACTCCTGGAACGTCAGGTAGAAGACGTCCTCCTGCTCGGCGAGCACCCCGGCCCGCACGAGACGGTCGGCCTCCCCCAGCAGGGCCTGCTTGTAGACCATGTAGCGGCTGACGATGCCGTACTTCGGGTACTCCCGGTACCCGACGAAGGCCCGGACCTGGTCGATCATCCGCTTGGTCTCGCGGGCCTTGCGCTCCCCGTCCGGCAGGGTCCGCAGGCGTGACAGCACGTCCTGTTCCTTCTTCAGCGCCTCCTGCCGCCCCTGCTCGAAGCGCCGCGCGGCCGCGCCCGGTTCGAAGTTCCTGACGTTGTCGAGGATCGCCGGCACGAGTGTGGTGGGGTGCTCGCGCCAGCGCGGCCTCGTGATGTCGATCTCGCCGACGCAGCGCATGCCGTACCGGTCGAGGTAGCCCTCGATGGCGTCACGTGCCTCGGTTCCGCCCGCGAGCTTCGGCAGTTCGTCCAGGAAGCCCTCGTCCTCGACGCACTGCAGGAAGGCCACCACCTCGGGATACGGACGGATGGCGTCCGCGACGTCGAGCAGCGCCAGTCCCATTTCCGACGTGATGTTGTCGGGGACGGACAGCGTGAGCGTGTCGGCGGCGTTCTTCTCGCCGAGCCACTCCCCCAGCTTGTCGTTGAGCCACCAGGTGGCCTCCATCCCCGCCATGATCGCCGGAAGGTTCCGCGGATCGCCGAGGACCCGCTTGTGCTCCTCGAACGCCTCCAGCAGGTACTCGAACAGCGCCGGTCCTGTCTTGGTCCGGATGTCGCGCTCCAGGGCCGCGTTGGACGACCGGCTGCGCTCGATCAGCGCGGTGACGACGGCCGGATCGGGCTGCTGGTCCGGATCCGGCTCGTCCGGCGCGGACGGCGCGCGGCCGGCCGGCGGAGCGCCGGGACCCGGGTCCGGGGGCGGTGGGAGGAAGCCGTCGCGGTCGAGGACGGTCTCCAGCGCGTCCCGCACCAGCGGGTCGCCCTTCCCCATCGCGGCCAGGAGGCCGGCGCGGGCGGCGGGCGAGCCCAGGCGCGAGGTGATGTCGACGAAGAGCCGTCCGCCTGCCTCGTGCATCGCCACCATGGCCGTCAGCCGCCACATGGAGTGCCCGAGGGGCCGCATGGCGTCGGTCATCATCTGCTGGTGACCGACGGAGACGTAGACGTGCTTCTCCTGGTCGTCGGTCTCGGGGACGGGGTACAGGGTCGTGATCGGCCGGCTCTGGACGATCTGGAAGCCGTCGTCGGCCAGGCACCACTCGATGTCCTGCGGGCGGCCGAAGTGCGCTTCGATCCCTCGTCCGAGTTCCACGAGCCGCACGGCCTGCGCACTCGTCAGCGTCGGCTGCTCCTGCTGCTGCGGCTCGACCGTCACGTCCCGCGTACCGCCGCCGGGCAGGGCCCGCACGGCGCGCTGTTTGACGGCGACCCTGTCCTCGACGACCTCGCCGTCCCGCACCTTGAAGACGTCCGGGTTCACCAGGCCGGAGACCAGGGACTCGCCGAGCCCGAAGTTCGCCTCCACGACGGCGACCCTCCGGTTGCCCGTGACGGGGTCGGCCGTGAACAGGACGCCGGCCGCGTGCGGAAGGACCATCCGCTGCACGACCACGGCCATGTGGACCGTACGGTGGTCGATGCCGTTCTGCCGGCGGTAGGCCACGGCCCGCTCGGTGAACAGCGAGGCCCAGCACCGGCTGACGTGCCGGAGGATCGCCGCCGGTCCGACGACGTTCAGGTACGTGTCCTGCTGGCCTGCGAAGGACGCCGTGGGCAGGTCCTCCGCCGTCGCGCTGGACCGGACGGCATAGGCGGCCCGTTCGCCGTGCTCGGCGAGGGCGCGGGTGATCGCCTCCGCGATCTCCGCCGGGACGGCGACCTCTTCGACGGCGCGGCGGATCTCCGCGCTGAGCGTGCGGACCGCCTCCCGGTCGTCCGGGTCCAGCCGCGACAGCCGATCGAGCCGCTCCTCGATCGCCGGCGCTTGCGTCATGATCCGCCGGAAGGCGTCCGTCGTCACGCAGAAGCCGGCCGGCACGCGGACGCCGTCGATCCGCGACAGCGCGCCCAGTTGCGCGCCCTTGCCGCCGACGACCGCGAGCTGCGTCTCGTCGACCTCGTCAAGGGCCACCACGTACTGCCCGGTCATCGCGACACCTCCGGGGCAGCCGTGCTCCATCCCTGTGAGGGCCGCGACCGCTTCGTCGGTCCCCCCTCTGGTTCGACGTCACCGAGTCCCCCGTACGTCGACAACAGCACCCGCACGTCGTTCCCCATTTCCGCAGGTTGTGGGCTTCGGCCGACGATTCTGCGGCACGGCGGGGGCCTTGCCGCAAGCCCCCCGGTGCGCTATAACTTGAGACAGGCAAGGAGAGAACTCTCCTTGCCTTCGCTGTTGTTGGGCCGGACCCGACGACGACGGCCCCTCACCCCATGGCCGGGCAGCACGCGTGAACCGGCAGGACCGCATGGCCGGGCACGACCGCGTGGCCGGGCAGCACGCGTGACCACCGGGCAGGACCGCGTGGCCGGGCCCGCCCCGTCAGGGGGACCCGACCGGCAAGAGGCTCGGCAGCCCCCTCCCAGGCGCGAGGGTCAGGCCTTGGGGGCCACCTTGCTCAGGCCGTTGATGATGCGGTCCATCGCGTCGCCGCCCGTGGGGTCCGTCAGGTTGGCGAGCATCTTCAGGGTGAACTTCATCAGCAGCGGGTGGGTCAGACCCCGCTGTGCCGCGATCTTCATGACCTTCGGGTTGCCGATGAGCTTCACGAAGGCGCGGCCGAGCGTGTAGTAGCCGCCGTAGGTGTCCGCGAGGATCTGCGGGTAGCGCTGCAGGGCGAGTTCGCGCTGGCCGGGAGTGGCCCGGGCGTGGGCCTGGACGATGACGTCGGCGGCGATCTGACCGGACTCCATGGCGTAGGCGATGCCCTCGCCGTTGAAGGGGTTCACCAGGCCGCCGGCGTCGCCGACCAGCAGCAGCCCCTTGGTGTAGTGCGGCTTGCGGTTGAAGGCCATCGGGAGGGCCGCGCCGCGGATCGGGCCGGTCATGTTTTCGGGGGTGTAGCCCCAGTCCTCCGGCATGGACGCGCACCAGGCCTTGAGGACCTCGCGCCAGTCGAGCTCCTTGAAGGAGTCGGAGGTGTTCAGCACGCCCAGGCCGACGTTCGACGTCCCGTCGCCCATGCCGAAGATCCAGCCGTAGCCGGGCAGCAGCCGGTCCTCGCCCGGGCCTCGGCGGTCCCACAACTCCAGCCAGGACTCCAGGTAGTCGTCCTCGTGGCGCGGGGAGGTGAAGTAGGTGCGGACCGCGACGCCCATCGGGCGGTCCTCACGGCGGTGCAGGCCCATCGCCAGCGAGAGGCGCGTGGAGTTGCCGTCTGCGGCCACCACGAGCGGGGCGCGGAAGGTGACTTCGCGCTTCTCCTCACCGAGCTTGGCGTGCACGCCGATGATCCGGCCGGTGCGGTCGTCGAGGATCGGGGCGCCGACGTTGCAGCGCTCGTAGAGGCGGGCGCCGGCCTTCTGGGCCTGGCGGGCGAGCTGCTCGTCGAAGTCGTCCCGCTTGCGGACGAGGCCGTAGTCGGGGAAGGAGGCGAGATCCGGCCAGTCGAGCTGCAACCGCACCCCGCCGCCGATGATCCTCAGGCCCTTGTTGCGCAGCCAGCCGGCCTCCTCGGAGATGTCGATGCCCATGGCCACGAGCTGCTTCGTGGCTCGCGGGGTGAGGCCGTCGCCGCAGACCTTCTCGCGCGGGAACTCGGTCTTCTCGAGGAGGAGTACGTCGAGTCCGGCCTTGGCGAGGTAGTAGGCGGTCGTGGAGCCGGCCGGCCCCGCGCCGACGACGATCACATCGGCGGTGTTCTCGGAGAAGGGCTCGGCGTGGGGCTCGTTCACGACGGTCACGGCGGGATCTCCCCAAGTTCGGAATCTGCGTGCCGACCGGCACTGGACATGGGCAGTCTATTCAGCAGAATTGATCACCCGGCTGAAGGGCTGCCCCGTGAACCGAGCTCTCCCCGTAGTACGGCTGCGTGTCCCCACGGACGAGGACGCGGTCGCCTGGCACCGGGTCTTCGACGATCCGGACGTCATGGAGTTCCACGGCGGCAGATCCGCGGAGCTGTCGGTCTACGAGGAGCTCACCGCCCGCCAGCGCCGGCACGACGCGGAGCACGGTTTCTGTCTGTGGACGATGCTGGACCGCGACGACCGGGTCATCGGGTTCACCGGCGCCCAGCCGTGGCCGCAGGAGTGGGGCCCCAAGGGCGAGATCGAGATCGGGTGGCGGCTCGGGCGGGAGCACTGGGGGCAGGGGTATGTGACGGCGGCGGCGCAGATGACCCTGGAGCGGGTGCGGGCGGCCGGGGCGCCGGGGGTGGTGGCCATGGTCGACGCGCGCAACGCCCGGTCGATCGCCGTCACGCAGCGGCTGGGCATGCGGCTCGCCGAGGTGTTCACGACTCCCAGGTCGAAGCGGGAGGGCCGCTGCTACCGGCTGACATGGTGACTCCGTGTAGTAGTCGGCTACAGAAAGCCACCTGGCGCTTCCGGGCGGCACCCCTGGGCGGTTACCCTTCCAGTACCGCTGGGGGTGACATCTGTGCTCATACCGCCCAAAACACCCGACGTACGTGTGCCCAGGCTGGTCGGCCTGATGGCCGTGGACGCCCGCGAGGCAGCCGCGGCGCAGGGCGTGCTGTTGGCCGCGCCGGACCGGCCCGACTTCCACCGCGCGGTCGTCGACTACGTCGTACGGCAGTACCCGCCGCCGGGTGTCGAGGTGCCTCGCGGCGCCGTCGTCACCGTCTGGTTCGATTTCGCCGAGGGAGAGGGCGGCGGGGGCGCGGGCGTGCGTGAGCCGCGCGTGCCGAGACCGGGCGGGGGCGGACTGCAGCGCGAGCTGGACCGGCCCGCAGACCGGCCCGGCGAGCGGCCCCGGGCCCCCTTCGAGGCGATCACCGGGTGAGGGCCGGGGGCCTGGGGCCGGGGCAGCCTCAGACGTTCTTGAAGCCCCGGTGCAGGGTCACCACGCCGCCCGTCAGGTTGCGCCAGGCGACCTTCGACCAGCCGGCCTTGCGCAGGTGCTCGGCCAGGGCGGGCTGGTCGGGCCAGGCGCGAATGGACTCGGCGAGGTAGACGTAGGCGTCGGGGTTGGAGGAGACGGCGCGGGCGACCGGAGGCAGGGCGCGCATCAGGTACTCGGTGTAGACGGTCCGGAAGGGCGCCCAGGTCGGGTGCGAGAACTCGCAGATGACGACCCGGCCGCCGGGCCTGGTCACCCGGTACATCTCGCGCAGGGCCGCGTCGAAGTCCTGCACGTTGCGCAGGCCGAAGGAGATGGTGACGGCGTCGAAGGTGTCGTCCTTGAACGGCAGCCTCGTCGCGTCGCCGGCCGTGAAGGGCAGCCAGGCGTGGTTGCGCTTGCCGACCTGGAGCATGCCGAGGGAGAAGTCGCAGGGCACGACGTAGGCGCCGGTCTGCGCGAAGGGGAGCGAGGAGGTGGCCGTGCCCGCGGCGAGGTCCAGGACCTTCTGCGCGGGGCGGGCGTCGACCGCCTTGGCGACCTCCTTGCGCCACCTGCGGTCCTGGCCGAGCGACAGCACGTCGTTGGTCAGGTCGTACCGTTCCGCCACGCGGTCGAACATCGAGGCGACTTCGTGGGGCTGCTTGTTCAGGGAAGCGCGGGTCACCCGCCCATTGTGGCAGCCCCGCCCCCGACGGCTCACGGCAGGAGCGTCGGTTTCTTCCGCGCCGCCACGTCCTCGACCCACCCGCACAGCAGCACGAAGACGCCGATCAGCAGCCAGCCCACGCCGAACATGAACCACTGGCTGTCCAGCGGCAGGTACGTCTCGAACGCGGGGATGTCCCAGAACCGGTCGATCAGCGGCACGGCCAGGATCAGGGCGATCTCGTGCCAGAGGTAGATCGTCACCGCGCGCGCGTTGAAGACCGTGACGATCCGGTTCGTCCGCCGGAAGCGGGTGAGCCAGGCGAAGTCGATGCCGAAGTACGCCTTCGCCCACATCAGCGGCATGACGAACCCGGCCGACCAGAAGGCCTGCGCGAGGGGATTCTCGTCCAGGTCGTAGGTGCCGAACTCGGCCTGGTGCGTGACGGCGTGCCAACCGCCGAAACCGAGCGCCGCGAGCGAGACGACAGCCACCAGGGCCGGCTTCATGCGCTGCAGGACGCCGTCGCGGTGCGCGAAGCCGAGCATCCAGCAGGAGAGGTACGTCGACAGGTCCCACAGAGTGGTGCCGACGCGGTTGTCCGGGCCCGCCCACACGAAGGTCAGGACCAGGACCGGCGCGAGGGAGAGCGCCAGCACGGGCATCGGGGCCGCCCGGAACAGCCGCAGCAGCAGCGGCGAGAGCAGGACGAACCAGAGATAGGTCCGCAGGTACCAGAGGACCTCCCAGGCCTGCTCGCCCCAGGCGTTGCCCGGCGGGTCGCCCAGCGGCACGACCCAGTAGACGATGTCCCAGCCCGGCATCCAGTCGTGGACCAGCATCGCCAGGACGACGAAGAAGCCCCAGAACCAGAAGGGCGGCAGGAGTCGGCGGAGGCGGCTCCGCACCACCTTCACGGCCGGACGCTCCAGGGACTTCGCCATCAGGGTGCCGGCCAGGCCGAACATGATCCCCATGGAAGGGAAGAGCAGGCCGGCCCAGGCCCATCCGAAGGTGTGGTACGCGACGACCCTGATCAGGGCGAGGGCGCGGAGGGTGTCGAAGTAGCGGTCCCGCTGGGGGGCGGCGGGCTTGGCCGGGGGCGGGGGCTCCTCCACCTCCTCGGTGACGGCGTCGGGAGCTTCGGGCTCAGGAACAGGAGCAGACTCCGGTTCCGGTTCCACCGCGGGGAGGGGCGCCGTCTCGTCGACGACAACGCCCTGCACGTACTCCACGTGCTCCACGTGTTCCACGTGCTCCTGGGGATACGGCTGCGGCCCGTACTGCTGGGGTTGCCCGTACTGCTGGGGTTTCCCGTACCCCTCGTACCCGTACGGGTACTGCGGCTGCTGCTGCGGCTGCTGCCCGTACTCGTAGCCGTACCCCTGCTGCTGCTCCCAGCTCATCGGCTCACCCCGGCCGGGGTGCCGACCTCGCCCGTGCGCTTCAGCTTCTGCCAGCGCAGGCGGCCGCCGGTGAGCGCGGTGATGCAGGAGTGGATGAGGACGAGGTACATCATCTGGCGGTAGGCCAGTTGCTGGAGCGGCATCATCAGCAGGTAGCGGTACTTCTCCCGGTCCAGGCGGAACGCGTAGGCCGCGCAGCCCAGTTGGACGCCGAGGACCGCCAGCCAGGCCAGCAGGGCGGCGCGGAAGTCGATGAAGATCATCGAGTAGGCGGTGAAGACGTCGATGAGCGGGGCGAAGACCGGCGTGACGATCTGGAAGAGCACGACGAGTGGCATGCCGACCCGGCCGAAGCGGCCCGAAGGCCCCCTGTCGGTCAGGGACTTGCGGTGCTTCCACAGTGCCTGCATGGTGCCGTAGGACCAGCGGTAGCGCTGCGACCAGAGCTGCTTCAGCGAGCACGGCGCCTCCGTCCAGGCCTTGGCGTGCTCCTGGTAGACGACCTGCCAGCCCGCGCGGTGCATGGCGATGGTGATGTCGGTGTCCTCGGCGAGGGTGTCCTCGCTCATGCCGCCGACCTCCAGCACGGCGTCCCGGCGGAACGCGCCGATCGCGCCGGGGATGGTGGGCATGCAGCGCAGCAGGTCGTACATGCGGCGGTCGAGGTTGAAGCCCATCACGTACTCGATGTGCTGCCAGGCGCCGATGACCGTGTCGCGGTTGCCGACCTTGGCGTTGCCGGCGACCGCGCCGACCCTCGGGTTCGCGAAGGGCTGCACGAGCTGGTGCACGGCCTCCGGCTCGAAGACGGTGTCGCCGTCCATCATCACGACGATGTCGTAACTGGCGCTGCGGACGCCGTTGTTGAGCGCGGCGGGCTTGCCCGCGTTCTCCTGGCGGATGACGCGGACGTTCGTCATGCCGAGGGATGTGGCCGCCTCGCGGGCGATCTCGGACGTGTGGTCGGTCGAGCCGTCGTCCACGACGATGATCTCGATCGGGTGGGTGCTCCTCGCCAGCGACTTGAGGGTGTTGGCGATGCACTCCTTCTCGTTGTACGCCGGGACGATCACGCTCACCGGGCGGGTGACCGTCGGCCCCCAGCTGAAGCGGCGCTTGTTGCGCTGTCCGTGGTGACGGCGGGCGAGGATCAGCATCATCCCGAAGCGGCCCATGACGGCCACGCCGACGACCATGAGTCCCACCGACAGCGTCGGCACGGTCCACTCGGCGAGGGTGACCGCCGCGATGAGGGCCTTGCCCTCGTACAGGGTCACGCCGGTGGCCTCACGATGCGCGGCCTGCAGACGGTCGACGGTCCCGCCGGTGCCGTTGTCTCCGACGTTCCCGCTACCGCCGTTGCCGCCGGCAGGTGTGCCGCCGGGCTGGTGCTGTGCCGCGCCCGCGGTCCCGCGAGCCGCCGCGTTCTGCTCCTGCATCGCGCCGCTGATGGTGGTGAAGGTGTAGCCCGCGGCCTTCATCTTCTTGATGTACGTCGGCAGCGCCTCGATCGTCTGCGAGCGCTCGCCGCCGGCGTCGTGGAAGAGCACCGACGCGCCCTCGCCGTCCTCGGGGGTGGCCCACTTGATGATCTTCGGGACGCCCGGCCTCTTCCAGTCGTCGCTGTCGGTGTCGACGAAGACGCTGGTGTATCCGTCCTCGCCTAGCTCCTCGTAGACCGGCCAGCTGTAGTTGTCGATGGCGTCGGTCTCGGAGGAGTACGGGGCCCGGAACAGCGTCGTGGTGATGCCGGCCGCGCCGGCGAGGGCGAGCTGGGTCTGCGTCATCTCGCGCCGGACCCGGGCGGAGGACTGGTAGGAGAGGTCGACGTGGGTGAAGGTGTGGATGCCCACCTCGTTGCCCTGCCCGACCATGGTCTTCACGATGTCCGGATAGCGCGAGACCATCGAGCCGACCAGGAAGAACGTGCCGGGCACGTCGTACTCCTCGAGGATCTTCAGCACCTGGGGCGTCCAGGTCGGGTTCGGGCCGTCGTCGAAGGTCAGCGCGATCGTCCTGTCCGGCACCGAGAGCGTGGTGGCCCGGCCGCCCCGGAAGGTCAGGATCGGGCCGCCGTCGAGGACGTCGTCGGGCACCTTGCTGGAGCTGGCGCCGGTGCGCACGCGCTGGTCGCCGCCGACCTCGGCGCGCAGATAGCCGTCGAGCAGCATCACGCTGGTCAGCGCGAGCAGAAGCAGCAGGGCGAGGATGACACGCGGTTTCTGCAGCGCCGCGGCCTTGCCCGCCGCCCGTTCGATGCGGGTCGGGGCGCGGCGGCGGCCGCGGGAGGTGGTCGTCGTCATGGAAGTGGCTGCGCTCCGGTCAGTTGGCGGCCGCGGCCGCGGAGGCCGTGGCGGTGGGGGCGGAGCTGCCGGGCGGCTCGCCGGTGGCGATGCCCGCGGGCGGGGCGCCGGTGGGCTTCGCGGGCGGGGTGCCGACGCCGCCCTGGGGCCGGATGCCGCCGGGGCCGGAGTTCTGGGCGCCGCGCGGGCCCCCGTCGCCGAACGGCAGCAGCGAGGACGGGGTCAGGGAGGTGCCCCAGCCCAGGAACGCGGCGCCGAGGACGACCGCGTACGCGAGGCAGCCGACGCCCAGCAGAAGACCGATCCGGCGCAGCAGCTTCGACCTGCGTCCGGAGTTGTCAACGAACACGGGCCCCTCGCCGGAGGCGTCGTCACGTTTGCGGCTGCGACGGCTGCCACGAGTGGCGGCACGGCTTTCGATGGCAGGCTCGGATTGCATTCCCCGGATATTAGGGAGCCTTTATGTGGCACAAACTCTGATCTGCTTGTGAGAGACCGATGAGAAACGCGTGAACCTGTCTCTTCCCTGAGAGATCGACGAAACCGCTGCGCGCCCGCGCCCACCATGGGAGGGTCGATCATCCCTTTTGGCCGGGTGGATATCACCTTTTGCGCGCTTGCGTCCCTGAACTGACTGTGTGCCCGCTGTTCCCGCGTGATCCGCCCGCATGTGAGACATTTCCATTTCGGAAACGCGCTTTGTTTCCAGCCTGAGACAGAAATCACGAGAGCGGGTGCATACGCAATGAGGAGTTTCCTGATGCCGACGGCCGGGGTCACGTGCCTTGTCGCCCTGGCCGTCACGGGATGCTCCGCGGGGTCCGGCAGCACGTCGGACGCGGCGCCCGCGGCCACCGGACGGGGCGGCGGTCCCTCCCCGTCGGACAGCTCCACACCATCGAGTTCCGGCAGTACCGGCAGGCCCGGCAGTACCGGCACCTCCTACGCGCCGTACGTGAGCGCGGTGGAGGCCTCGGCCAACGACACGGCCGGCTCGCCGACGACGTACAACCTGGCGTTCGTCATCGCGAGCGGCAGCGACTGCACGCCGGAGTGGAACGGTACGAACGCCGTCGACGACCCGGCCGTGAAGTCCCGCGTCTCGGCGCTGAAGGAGTCGGGCGCCACGGTGCGCGTCTCCTTCGGCGGCGCCTCCGGCAAGGAACTCGCCGCCACCTGTGACGACGCGTCGGAACTGGCCGAGGCCTACGGTGCGGCGCTCGACGCGGCCGGCTCAGCACAGGCCGACTTCGACGTCGAGGGCGACGAGCTGACCGACTCCTGCTCGGTGGCCCGGCGCTCCGCGGCGATCGCGGCGCTGCAGAAGGAACGCCCGGACCTGGAGGTCTCCTTCACGCTCCCGGTGATGCCCTCCGGGCTGGACTCCGACAGCCTGGCGCTGCTGGCCTCCGCGAACAAGTACGACGTCCAGGTCTCCACGGTCAACCTCATGACGATGAACTACGGCGAGTCCTACACCGGCGACATGGGCGGATACGCGATCGCCTCGGCGACGGCGGCTCAGGCGCAGCTGAAGAAGGTCTTCGGCACGGAGGACTCCGTCGCCTGGAGGGGGATGGCCCTCACGTCGATGATCGGCACCAACGACGTCGCCCATGAGACGTTCTCGTTGGCGGACGCGGCGCAAGTGCGGTCGTTCGCCGTGCAGAAGGGGATTTCCTGGGTTTCCATGTGGTCGACGTTCCGGGACCAGCAGTGTTCGGAAGCCGATTCGGCCAAGGACGACGCTCTGACCAACTGCAGCGGAGTCGAACAGAGTTCGGGGGCGTTTGCGGAGGCGTTCTCGCAATAGGGCCCGGTGGGCCCGTTCGTCCGCCCGGCGGTCGTCCTATCCGCCCGGCGGTCGTCCTAGCGGCGTCGGTAGACGAGACGCCCCTCGGCCACCGTGGCCACGCAGGTGCTCGCGCCGCGCTCCGCGAGCTCGGCCTCGTCCCGTACGTCGAACACGGCGAACCGGGCCGCGGAGTGCCGCTCCCGCGGGGACGCGAACTCCACCGGCAGTCCGGCGGCGTACGGGTCGAGCGCGGGCGTCCCCCCGGGGCGCCCGATCCGGCCCATGAGCGCCAGGCCGGAGCGGTGCACGGCGTCCCGCACCGCGCGGTTGCGCAGCTCCTCGCAGGCCGCGCGGACCGTGCCGTGCGCCAGCATGCGCTGCACCCCGCGTCGGACGCTCGCGTTCCAGCGGGCGTCGTCCATGGCGAGCGCCGCCAGCGCGTCCCCGGTCACCGGCTCCACGCCCAGCTCGTCGGCCTCGCGGGGATCCGGGTGGTACGCCTCCTCCAGCAGCTCGTTGCCGTGCAGGTTGATCAGCCCGGGCGTCAGGATGCCGGGCCAGGTGCGCACCCGTGCGCGCGGATGGGCGGCGACGAGCTCCTCCAGCGGCCCGGCGCCGGCGATCCACGCTCCTTCGACGGCGAGTGCCCGGCCCCTGGAGTCCGCGTGAACGGTCAGCATGCGCGGGTTAGTTGGAGGCGAGCAGCTTGAGCTCGGGATGCGCCGTGCCGCCCGCGATCGCCGTGGACGAGATGTGGGACATGACCCGCTCGTCGACGGGGTCGTTCGCCGGGTCGTCGTGGACGACGAGGTGCTCGTACGTCGTCGCGCGCTGGGCCGGGACCCGGCCCGCCTTCCTGATCAGGTCGATGATCTCGAGGCGGTTGGAGCGGTGCTTGGCGCCGGCCGAGGAGACCACGTTCTCCTCCAGCATGATCGAGCCGAGGTCGTCCGCGCCGTAGTGCAGGGAGAGCTGGCCGACCTCCTTGCCCGTGGTCAGCCAGGAGCCCTGGATGTGCCGGACGTTGTCGAGGAACAGGCGGGCGATCGCGATCATCCGCAGGTACTCGAAGAGGGTCGCCTGGGTGCGGCCCTTGAGGTGGTTGTTCTCCGGCTGGTACGTGTACGGGATGAAGGCGCGGAAGCCGCCGGTGCGGTCCTGCACCTCACGGATCATCCGCAGGTGCTCGATGCGCTCGGCGTTGGTCTCGCCGGTGCCCATCAGCATGGTGGACGTCGACTCGACGCCCAGCCCGTGCGCGATCTCCATGATCTCCAGCCAGCGCTCGCCGGACTCCTTGAGCGGGGCGATCGCCTTGCGCGGACGGGCGGGGAGCAGCTCCGCGCCGGCGCCGGCGAAGGAGTCGAGACCGGCCGCGTGGATCCGCGTGATGGCCTCCTCGACCGTCACCTTCGAGATCCGGGCCATGTGCTCGACCTCGGACGCGCCCAGCGAGTGGATCACCAGCTGCGGGAACCCCTCCTTGATGGCGGCGAAGTGCTTCTCGTAGTACTCGACGCCGTAGTCCGGGTGGTGTCCGCCCTGGAACATGATCTGGGTGCCGCCGAGCTCGACGGTCTCGGCGCAGCGGCGCAGGATGTCGTCCAGGTCGCGGGTCCAGCCCTTGGCGGTGTCCTTCGGGGCCGCGTAGAAGGCGCAGAACTTGCACGCCGTGACGCACACGTTCGTGTAGTTGATGTTCCGCTCGATGATGTACGTCGCGATGTGCTCGGTCCCCGCGTACAGACGGCGGCGCACGGCGTCGGCGGCGGCGCCGAGCGCGTGCAGCGGGGCGTCGCGGTAGAGGTCGAGGGCCTCTTCCGGGGTGATCCGCCCACCGGCGGCGGCACGGTCGAGGACGGACTGAAGGTCGGCCTTCTCGGTCACCGGGAGCGTCCCTTTCGTCAAGGGTTGTGGACAGACCAAGCCAGCCTACGCCAGCCCTCCCGACGCCCGGACGTCAGGCCGCGTACGCGCCGATCACGACACCGGTGAGCGTTCCCACGAGCATGAACGGCCCGAACGCGATCAGCGTCTTGCGTCCCGCCCGCCCCGCGACGACCAACGCGCCCCCGTACAGCGCGCCGGACAGGAAGGCCGCGAACGTGCCCAGCATGACCGTCGGCCAGCCGTACCAGCCGAGGACGGCGCCCGTCCCCAGCGCCAGTTTCACATCGCCGAAGGCCATGCCGCCGGGGTGGTTCAGGTGCAGAACGAGGTAGCCGGCGGCGAGGGCGAGAGCGCCGAGCAGGGCCGTCGTGAAGTCGCCCGCATGCTCGGGGAGCAGCGCGGTGAGGCCCAGCAGGGCCAGGGCGGCGGCCGCGAGCGGGAGGGTGAGCGGATCGGGCAGCCGGCGTACCCGCAGGTCGACGACGCCGAGCAGCACCCCGACGGGCGCGAGCAGCAGCCACACGGCCAGCTCGGGGCGGGTGCCGGTGGCGAGGGCGAGCACCGCGGCGACCAGGGCGGTGACGACGGGCAGCACAACGGTCCCGGGGCCGTAGAGGGGGACCGGGCAGGGACGCCCCGGCACCGGCCCCGACTCGCCTCCGCCATCTGCGGACGAGGCCATGGAGGCCGCCCCCGGCTCGACTCGACCGTCGGCCGGGGACTCCGTGACCGCCGGGGACGCCTCCGTCGTCGAGATCGTCGGGGACGGCGGGGCCGTCGCGGACCCCGATGCCGCCGTTGCCGCCGCGGGCGCCGGGCCCGGATCCGCGCACCGGGGGCACCTCGCGCGTCCGATCCACCCGCGGATCGGGTGGCCGGCCGGGCAGGCCGTCCGCCAGCCGCCGTCCGCCTCCTCCCACGGCGCGGAGAAGCGGTAGGCGGCCCGGGGCAGCAGCGACCCCGTCACGGCGCCCCACAGGGCGGCGACGGCGGCCAACGTCAGGTCGCTGGGCGGTGTGCTCATCGACAGAGATCGTAGGGACCCGCGGGGAAGCGGGTCAGGGAATCCGCCCGAATACCCTGCGGAAGGGAGGGCGGCCCTCGCGCACCGACGACCGTCCGTCTCCGTGCCGTCGGCTCTAGTCGACCCTCGACATCCGCGCCACCGGGTTGCCCTCCGCCGCGCTGTCCGAGGCGTACGTCAGATCGTCGCCGGTGGGGGTGAGTCGGATGGTGTGGGGCGTCGGATTGCAGCCGGAGTGATTGCTCTTCGCGCCGACCGACGTGGCCACGACCTCCTTCTCCGTCACCTGCTTCAGCGTCAGCACGTCGAGGCACACACCGCCGAGCACGTCCGTCTGCCGGAGCTCGCCCAACTTCCCGCCCACGTCGGCCTGTCGGAGCGTCACCCGGAACGTGCCCATCGGGACGGCGCCGTCGAGGCCGCTGCCCTGTCCCTCCCAGGTGCCGACGTAACGGGCCGGGAGTGCGGTCGGCGTCTCGCCGTCGGCGGGGTCGGAGGTCGAAGCGGCCGCCGGAGGTGAGGAGTAGGCGTCGCTGCCGGAAGCGGAGTCCCGGTCGCCGTCGCCCGGGAGGAGGTCGAACAGGAACACCGAACCGACCGTCACCGCCGCCATCGCTCCCGCGACCGCCAGCGCGACGGTGCAGCTCAGTCTTCGTCCGCGTCCGCTCTCGCCCTGCGTCGCCGAGGCCGCCACGGTGACGGAGACCCGGCCCGGGCGCGCGGGCGCGCCCGTCGCCGGCTCGGCGTCCCGCGGTTCGGGCACGGCGCCCGAGGTGTCACCCGGGGCGACGACGGCCCGGTCCATCGCCGGTGGCGGTCCGAACTCCCCCAACGACCCCGGGGATTCACGCACCGCCCCCGCGAACTCGCCTCGATCCCCGGCCGCCCCCGACGACCCCGCAGGGACGCCCGCCGCCCCCGAAGCCTCGCCGGCCGTCCCCGGCCGCCCCTCCGGGTTCGCCGTCGGGCTCACCGCCGGGCTGCTGAAGGACACCGGGCCGGACGGCGGCGGGTCCGTGCCCGGTCCCGCCGCAGGCCCCGCGACCGTCCCGGCGCCCGCTCCCTCCAGGTTCAGGAGGCGGACGGCGCTTCGGCTCACCTGTTCCACCAGCGCGCTCGGCAGCCAGCCGGACGCGACCAGCCGGGCCGCGCCCTCGGGAGCGAGACGCCGGGACAGCTCGGCGGGGGTCGGCCGGGCGGCCGGGTCCTTGACGAGACAGGCCTCGACCACCGCCCGCAGTTCACCGCGCAGCGCGCCCTCCGGCTCGTCCAGTTCCGGCGCCTCGTGGACGACCCGGTAGAGGAGGGCGGCCGAGGAGTCCCCCGGGAACGGCGGCCGCCCGGTGGCCGCGTACGCCAGGACCGCGCCGAGGGAGAACACGTCGGCCGCGCCGGACGCGCCTCTGCCGAGGATCTGTTCGGGGGCCATGTAGCCGGGCGAGCCGACCGAGACGCCGGTCGAGGTGAGCGAGGCCGTGCCGTCGATCGCGCGGGCGATGCCGAAGTCGATCAGGAGCGGGCCGTCGATCGTCAGCAGGACGTTGGACGGTTTGACGTCCCGGTGCACCAGGCCCAGCGCGTGCACGGTCGCCAGCGCCTCCGCCAGACCCGCGCCCAGGACCCGCACGGAGTGCTCGGGCAGCGGCCCGCCGCCGGAGACGACCGCCGCGGCCAGGGAGGGACCGGCCGCGTAACCCGTGGCGACCCAGGGCACCGCGGCCTCCGGGTCGGCGTCCAGGACCGGCGCGGTCCATGCCCCGCCGACTCGTCGCGCGGCCTCGACCTCACGCCGGAATCGGGCGCGGAACTCCTCGTCGAGCGCGAGGTGCGGGTGGACGATCTTCACGGCGACGGTGCGGCCGCCGGCGCTGCGTCCGAGGTACACCCGGCCCATCCCGCCGGAGCCGAGCCGGCCGAGCAGCCGGTAGGGCCCCACGGTCGTGGGTTCGTCTTCTCCGAGCGGCTGCATGGGCGTCCACCCCTCCCCCGTAAGGACCCGTGACCCGGCGCGTGACCCGTGGCCCGGGGCCGGCGGCCCGTCGCCCGTGACCCGGGCCATGGCCGGCGGCCCGTGGCCCGTGCTCCGCGTGAAGACCCGGTCGGGCTCGGCAGCAGGGTACGCAGTGGGCTGTGCAGCAGATTACGCAGATCGGGGCTGAAGCAGTTCCACCTTGACGTCCGCCGGGAATCCCGTCGTGGGGCCGACGCGGCGGGCGAACTCTTTCACGGCCGCCAGCTGCGGCGGGCCGAAGCGGAAGTCGAGGGTGGTGAAGTACCGCTCCAGGACCTGCTCGTCGAACTCCTCCCAGCGCGCCGCCTGTTCGGCGACCTTGCCGACCTCGTCGAGGGAGAGGTTGCGGGAGTCGAGGAACGCCTGGTGGACCTGGCGGGTGATGACGGGCTCGCGCTCGAGGTACTCACGCCGGGCCGCCCACACGGCGAAGACGAAGGGCAGGCCGGTCCACTCCTTCCAGAGGGCGCCGAGGTCGTGCACCTCCAGGCCGAACCGGGGTCCGTCCAGCAGGTTGGCCCGCAGCGCCGCGTCGCCGATGAGGACGGCCGCCTCGGCCTCCTGCATCATCAGGCTGAGGTCGGGCGGGCAGGTGTAGTAGTCGGGCTGGACACCGAAACGGTCCGCCAGCAGAAGCTGGGCCAGGCGCACGGAGGTACGGGAGGTGGAGCCGAGGGCGACCCGCGCGCCGTCCAGTTCCTCCAGCGGGACCTGCGAGACGATCACGCAGGACATGACCGGACCGTCGCAGCCGACGGCGATGTCGGGGAAGGCGACCAGGTCGTCGGCGTTCCTGAGGAACTCGACGAGGGTGACGGGACCGATGTCGAGCTCGCCCCTCACCAGCCGCTCGCTGAGCTTCTCCGGGGTGTCCTTGGTCAGCTCGAAGTCGAGGAGGGTGCCGGTTCTCGCGAGCCCCCAGTACAGGGGCAGGCAGTTGAGGAACTGGATGTGGCCGACGCGCGGCCGGGTGCGAGAATTGTCCACATCGCGAGGCTAGACCCCTTCGGGTACGCTCGGGACTCCACCCCCGAGTCAATCGCTTTGCGCGATCTTCAAACATCCGGGTGACGTGATCTTGACCTCTATTGCTTTCGGGTGCCTGCGTGCTAGGCTCGCCGCAAGTTGCAGTTTGGTTTCCCTTGCAGTACAGAGCCTGCGGAGCATGTAACCGCGGGCTCTCGTCGTTTTCAGACGTATGCAGTTGTGCGGCACTTGCTTTCACGCTTGCAGGGTTCTGGAGCAGGGCAACCCTTTGGGCCCAAGGAGGGCTTATGGCTACCGGAACCGTGAAGTGGTTCAACGCCGAAAAGGGCTTTGGCTTCATCGCCCAGGAAGGCGGCGGCCCCGACGTCTTCGTCCACTACTCCGCGATCAACGCGCAGGGCTTCCGCTCGCTCGAGGAGAACCAGCAGGTTTCCTTCGACGTGACGCAGGGCCCGAAGGGCCCCCAGGCGGAGAACGTCACTCCCGTCTGATCTTCACACCCTGAGATCGCAAGTCTGAGAGCAGTACCCAAGGAGCCCTGTGCCGTTCGGCACGGGGCTCCTGCCTTTGCCCTCCGGACGTCTCACACGTGCTGCATGACCAGGACGAACGTCGTGCCCGGCGCCAGCGCCTCGTACGAGTGCGGAACATCGCCCCGGTAGGTCATGTAGTCCCCGGGCTCCAGTTCCGCCGTCTCCCCGGCCGGCCCGGCCTTCACCCGGCCCGTGCTCACGATCAGATGCTCGACCGTGCCCGGGATGTGCGGCTCCGAGGCCCGCACGGCTCCCGGCTCGGCCCGCAGCCAGTAGATGTCCCGTCGCGCGCCGGGCGGGCTGGCCGACAGCAGGGTGGCCACGTACGGCGCCTGCTCGGAGGCGACCGCCGGCCCCTCCCCCGCACGGACCACCCGGACGGCCGGGACCGGCGGCTCCACGAGCGCGGCGAACGGCACGCCCAGCGCCACCCCCAGCGCCCAGATCGTCTCCACGCTCGGATTGCCGCTCGCCGCCTCCAGCTGGGAGAGCGTGGACTTCGCGATGCCCGCCCGTTTGGCCAGCTCGGAGAGGGACAGCCCGGCCCGGGTGCGCTCACGGCGCAGGGCGGCGGCGATCCAGTCGAGGGGCAGACGGGCGGGGGGCGGGGGCGCGGCTTCGGACATGTCGTTCGCTCCATCGGTACGGACGTTCGCCTTGACGAACGCAGCCTCTCTGTTCATTGTAGGAAACATGCGTTCGCCTCAACGAACACCGGCATCGCGGGCGGAAGCCCTCGACCGCCCCCGGCCCCGACCCCTGTCCCGGCTCGTGCCCCGGTTCCTGCCTCGAACCCTGGCCCAGCCCCGGTTCCTGCCTCGAAACCCGTCCCGGTCCCTGTCCCGGTCACTCGTCCGGGACAGCTCGCTCGTGTGGCTGGCCAGTGGGGTGGTGGGCGTGTCCTTCGGGGCGATCTCCGTGGCGGGCGGGCTGCCGGTCTGGGCGCCCGTGGTGATGTCCCTGGTGGTCTACGCGGGCTCGGCCCAGTTCAGCGCCGTCGGCATCCTGCTCGCCGGGGGCGGTCCGCTCGCGGCCGCCGCGACCGGGCTCCTCCTCAACACCCGCAACGCCGCGTTCAGCCTCGCGGTCGCCGACCTCCTCGGCCCCGGCCGCGCGACCCGGCTGCTGGGCGCGCACCTGGTGACCGACGAGACGGTCGCCTTCGCCCTGGCCCAGGCCGGCCCCGCCCGTCGCCGCGCCGCGTTCTGGATCTCCGGCATAGGCCTGTTCGCCGTGTGGAACACGGGCGTTGCGGTGGGGGCCCTCGCCGGCAGCCGGCTCGGCGACACGGCGGTCTACGGCCTGGACGCCGCCTTCCCCGCCGTGCTCGTCGCGCTGGTCCTGCCCGCGCTGCGCAAGGACGCCCGCCTTCGCCGGCCGGCGGCGCTCGGCGCGGTCGTCGCGCTCGCGGCCGCGCCCTTCCTGCCGGCCGGGGCGCCGGTGCTGCTGGCCCTGGCCGGCCTGGCGCTCTACCGGCCCGGCCGCGCGGGGGCCGCCGTATGAGCGCGACGGTGGTTCTGATCCTGGTGCTGGCGGTGGGGACGTACGTGCTGCGGCTCGTCGGCCCCGCGCTGCACGGGCGGGTGGAGCTGCCCGCCCGGGTCCAGGAGTCGCTGTCCGCCGGGGCGGTGGTTCTTCTGGTCGCGCTGCTGGCGACGGGCGCGCTGACCGAGGGCGGCGGCTTCGCCGGGTGGGCGCGCCCGGCCGGGGTACTGGTCGGCGGGGTCCTGGCGATGGGGGTTCCCCCACTCGGACGCGGCCGGACGTGGGGAAACGGTGCGCCGTTCCCGGTGGTGGTCCTCGGCGCGGCGGCGACGACGGGAGTGCTGCGCGCGCTGGGAGTGGCGTAGAACCGCCCCCACTGTCGGTGGGTGCTTCTAGGCTCCGCGCCCATGACCGCCACCACACCACCCACGACCGCCACCACACCGCCCGTCCCGCCCACGAACGACCCCACACCACCCACCACACTGCCCATCCGGCCCACGACCGCCGCCACACCAGCCACCCCATCGCCCGTCCAGCCCACGAACGACCCCGCACGGCACACCCCGCCCACCGCCGCCGCCGCCGCACCAGCCACCCCACCCACGACCGCCGCCGCACCCGCGTTCCTCGCCGCCACCCGCGCGTTCTACGACGCCGTCGCCGAGGACTACGCCGAGCACTTCCGGGGCGAGTTGGTCGCGAGGCCCGTGGAGCGGGCCGTCCTCGCCGTGTACGCCGAACTCGTCGGCGCCGGCGGCCGGGTGGCCGACCTGGGGTGCGGTCCCGGTCGGACGACGGGGCGGCTCGCCTCGCTCGGGCTCGACATGTCCGGGCTCGACCTGTCGGAGTCGATGCTGGCGATCGCGCGGCGCGAGAACCCGGGGATCCCGTTCGCGCAGGGCTCGATGCTGAAGCTGGACGGGCACGCCGACGGCTCCCTGGACGGGGTGGTCTCCTTCTACTCCTCCATCCACACCCCTGTGGACGAACTGCCCGCCCTCTTCGCCGAGTTCCACCGCGTCCTCGTCCCCGGGGGCCACCTGCTCCTCGGCTTCCAGGTCGGCGACGAGCCCCGCCGCCACGACCGCCCCTGGGGCCACCCGGTCGCCCTCGACTTCGAGCGCCGGAGCCCGGAGCTGATGGAAGGACTTCTGACGGCGGCAGGTCTTCCCGTGTTCTCCCGCACGGTACGGGAACCGGACACCGCCCTCGGCGAGTCCACCCCCCAGGCGTTCCTGATCGCCCGCAGGCCCCCGGCGGGCGGGGGAGTCAGGGCAGCGGGTCCCCGCTGAGCACCGCCGGGGCGGCAAGCGCCTCCTCGTAGCGGTCTCGGGGGAACACGTAGGGGCCCAGGGCCAGTTCCCCCCACTCCTCCCGGTGCGGCTGACGGAAGGACGACCAGGTGACCGTCGTGGAGGTCACGGCGACGGCGGCCATGAGGGGCCAGCACTGCCAGATGCCGCACGGGCAGCCCAGGAGCGGGACGGTGTCCGCGGCGGTCAGGAAGTGGCCGGGGCGGTCGGCGAGGTCCGGCACGCCCAGGCCGTCATGCTGCCTGCGGACCTGCTCGGCCGTTTCCCGCGCGTCCGCGTCCTCGTCCTCGAACTCGCCCGCGAGCTCCGCCCGCCACAGCGCGTACGTCGCCGCTCCCACGCGCTCCCGCAGGTCCCCGCCGTCCACGCGGATGCCCCAGACCAGGGACGACGGGTTCTCGACCCAGGGGTAGTGGAAGAACTCGATGCCGTTCACGGTCCGCATGCTTCCCGGCCGCGCCCCGCCCCGCGAGCCCTTTACCGCGGGTACAGCCCCTCCACCTGCTCCGCGAAGTCCCGCAGGATCGCCTCGCGGCGCAGTTTCATCGACGGGGTGATGTGGCCGGCGTGTTCCGAGAAGTCGGCCGGCAGGATGGCGAAGCGGCGGATGGACTCGGGCCGGGAGACCAGCTTGTTGGCCTCGTCGACGGCGCGCTGGAGCACGGCGTTGAGTTCCGCGTCGTCGATCAGCAGTTCCGCGGGCACCGGGTGTTTGCCGTGCATCTGACGCCAGTGGGTGAGGCCGTCGGGGTCGAGGGTGAGCAGCGCGGAGACGTAGGGGCGGCCGTCGCCGAGCACCATGGCCTGGGAGATCAGGGGGTGGGAGCGCAGCCAGTTCTCCAGGGGCGCGGGGGCGACGCTCTTGCCGCCCGCCGTGATGATCATTTCCTTCTTGCGCCCGGTGATCGTCAGATAGCCCTCGTCGTCCAGTTCGCCGATGTCGCCGGTGGCCAGCCAGCCGTCGGGGGCCGCGGGGACGACTCCGCCGTTCGCCGGGTCCCAGTAGCCGCGCAGGACGTGGTCGCCCGCGACGAGGATCTCGCCGTCCGCCGCGATGCGGATCTTCGTGCCGGGCAGGGGCCAGCCCACCGTGCCCAGGCGGGGCTTCATGGGGGGCGTCACCGTGGTCGCGGCCGTCGTCTCCGTCAGACCGTAGCCCTCGTAGATCTCGATGCCCGCGCCGAGGTAGAACGAGGAGAGGCGACGGCCCAGCGGGGAGCCGCCGCAGATGGCGTGGCGTACGCGGCCGCCCATGGCGTTGCGGATGCGGCGGTAGACGAGCGGGTCGTAGAAGGTGCGGGCCGCGCGCAGCGTGGCCGCCGGACCTGATCCGGCGCCGGTCTTGTGCGCCTCGACCGCCTCGCCGTAGCGGCGGGCCACGCCGACCGCGCGGTCGAAGGACGACACCCGGCCGGCCGCCTCCGCCTTCGCGCGGGCCGTGTTGAAGACCTTCTCCAGCATGTACGGGATGGCGAGGAGGCAGGTGGGTCTGAAGGCCGCCAGGTCCGGCAGGAGGTCCTCGGACTTGAGGCTCGGGGCGTGGCCGAGGCGGACGCGGGCGCGGACGCAGGCGATGGCGACCATCCGGCCGAACACGTGGGACATGGGGAGGAAGAGCAGGACGGAGAGCTCGTCGTCCTTCGACTTGAAGATCGGGTAGAGGAGTTCGATCGCGTTGTCGACCTCGGCGAAGAAGTTGCCGTGGGTGAGGGCGCAGCCCTTGGGGCGGCCGGTGGTGCCGGAGGTGTAGATGAGGGTGGCGAGCGTGTCGGGGACCAGCATGCCCCGGCGGATCTCGACCTCGGCGTCCGGAACGCGCTCACCCGCCTCGATCAGCCGGTCCACGTGCCCCTTGTCCATGACCCACAGGTGGTGCAGGTCGGGCAGCCGGTCGAGTTCGGGGCCCAGGGCGGCCGCCTGACCGGACGTCTCGGTGACCAGCGCGACCGCGCCGGAGTCGTGGAGGATCCAACGGGTCTGGAAGGCCGAGGAGGTCGGGTAGACGGGGACGGTGACCAGGCCGGCCGCCCAGGCCGCGAAGTCGAGCAGCGTCCACTCGTAGGTGGTGCGGGCCATGATGGCGATCCGGTCGCCGGGGACCAGGCCCTCCGCTATCAGCCCCTTGGCCACCGCGTGGACCTGCGCGGCGAAGCGTTCCGCCGTGATGTCCGTCCAGTCGCCGTCCTGCCCCTTGCGGCTGAGGGCCACCGCGTCGGGGGCGGCGGCCGCGTTGTCGTAGGGCAGGTCGGCGAGCGAGCCGTAGGTGACCGGGCGGGCGAGGGCCGGCACGGACGCCTCCCGAACGGCGCCGTCCAGTCGTCGCGTCTCGGGTTCCACGAGGACGGGGGGAGCGTCGAAGTCGGCGTAGGCCGAGCCGGCGGTTGAGGACGGGGTGGACACGGGCGGCTCCCTGGGCGTGCAGCGAGGAAACTGCTTGCTGCATGACGTACGTGCTTGGCGCACCGACGCGTTCAACCGGGATGCCCCCTAAGGCAGGGGTTAGGAGTTACCGCCGGTTAGGTAGGGGATCGTACGGCTCTCAGGTGTGGGGCTTGTGCGTGTTCCGGGATGTTCCGGGGTCGGGGATGTGCAACCTCGGGGGTTATATGAGGGACGCTCACGTTGTTTCCAGGATCGCGGTGACCCCCTGTCCGCCCGCCGCGCAGATCGAGATCAATCCCCGTGCGGGGCCGCCTTGTTCGGCGAGGAGTTTGGCGAGCGTCGCCACGATGCGGGCGCCGGTGGCCGCGAAGGGGTGGCCGGTGGCGAGGGAGGAGCCGGCCACGTTGAGCCGGTCCCGGTCCACCGGGGCCAGGCCCTGCTTCTCCCAGGCCGCGAGCGTCGCCAACACCTGGGAGGCGAACGCCTCGTGGACCTCGACCAGGTCGAAGTCCTCGATGCCCAGACCGGCCCGCTCCAGCATGCGCGGGACCGCGTACGCGGGGGCCATCAGCAGGCCGTCCTCGCCCCCCGCCGCATCGCCGCGCACGAAGTCCACGGCCGCCGTCTCGTACGCGGTCAGGTAGGCCAGCGGCTCCAGGCCCCGCGCCTCGGCCCACTCCTCGGAGGCGAGCAGGACGACCGCCGAACCGTCCGTCAGCGGGGTCGAGTTGCCCGCCGTCATCGTGGGCTCGGGGCCGTCGGTCCCGAACACCGGCTTCAGGCGGGCCAGTTGCTCGACCGTGGAGTCGGGGCGCAGGTTCTGGTCGCGGTCGAGGCCGCGGAACGGGACGACGAGGTCGCCGAAGAAGCACCGCTCGTACGCGGCCGCGAGCCGCTGGTGGCTGGTGGCCGCCAGCCGGTCCTGAGCCTCGCGCTCGACGCCCCAGGCGCGGGCGGTGACCGCCGCGTGCTCGCCCATGGACAGCCCGGTGCGCGGTTCGGCGTTGCGCGGGATGTCGGGGATCAGATGGGAGGGGCGGATCCGCGCGAGAGCCTTGAGCCGGGCGCTCGCCGACTTCGCCCGGCGGGCTTCCAGGAGGATGCGGCGCAGCCGGTCGTTGACGCCGAGGGGGGCGTCGCTCGCGGTGTCGGCGCCGCCCGCGATCGCCGACTCGGTCTGGCCGAGGGAGATCTTGTTGGCCGCGGCGATCACGGCCTGCAGGCCGGTGCCGCAGGCCTGTTGCACGTCGTAGGCGGGGGTGCGGGGGTCGAGCCTGGAGCCGAGGACGGTCTCGCGGGCCAGGTTGAAGTCCCGGCTGTGCTTGAGGACCGCGCCGGCGACCAGCTCGCCCACGACGCCCGGGACGTCGAGGGCGTACCGGTTGACCAGCCCGTTCACGGCCGCCGTCAGCATCTCCTGGTTGGAGGCGGTGGCGTAGGGGCCGTCGGAGCGCGCGAAGGGGGTGCGGGCGCCCCCTACGACGGCCACGCGACGGGCGCGCGGGGGTTCGAGGGGAGCCTTGCGGGCCCCTCGCAAATAGGTCACCTTCGACGGCTCCGAGGTACTCATCTCGACCTGCTCCTCACCCTTGACCTAGACTTACCCCCGGTAACCTTACTCTGGAGTAAGCACTTTCCGCTGTGTGCCGAGCCCATGGGAGACGAGACGAACATGGCCGACCGCTATCTGAGCTTCACCGCCACCGCCCCCGGCCGGTTCCTCACCCGGCGACTGGGCCTTCCGCAGCCGGCGGCGCTCCGGCGCTGGTCGCCCGAACAGCCCCTCCTCCCGGGCAACTTGCTTCACCTTACGGCCGGTGAGCCCACCCTCCTCGGCCTCGCGCCGGTTCTCGCCCGCACGGGACTCCTCCCGGCCGACCCCGCCGGCCCCGCCGCCGACCTCGCGGCCGTGGTCCTCGACGCCACCGGCGTCCGGGACGTCGACGCGCTCGCCGAGGTCCACACGGCCCTGCACCCGGTCGTGCGGTCGGTCGCGGCGAGTGGGCGCGTCGTGGTGCTCGGCTCCCCCCTGGACGCCGACGGCGACCATCACCGGGCCGCCGCGCAACAGGCCCTGGAGGGGTTCGTGCGCTCGCTCGGCAAGGAGATCGGGCGCGGCAGGACCGTGAACCTGGTCCGGCTGACCGACGCGGCCGCCGCCGAGTCCACCCTGCGCTTCCTCCTCTCCCCCAGGTCCGCGTACGTCAGCGGACAGGTCGTCGGAGTGGCGGCCGACGCGTCCGAGGGCTCCGCCGACCGGTCGCCCGAGTCCGGCAGCCCCGCCGGCCGGTCGCTCCCCCTCGACGGGCGCACCGCGCTCGTCACCGGCGGCGCGCGCGGCATCGGCGAGGCGGTCGCACGGACCCTGGCCCGCGACGGCGCGCACGTCGTCGTGCTCGACGTGCCGCAGGCCGAGGCGGACGCCCGGCGGCTCGCCGGACAACTGGGCGGAACCGCGCTCGCCCTCGACATCACGGCCGCCGACGCGGGCGAGCGGATCGCCGCCGAACTCCCCGGCGGACTCGACGTGCTGATCCACAACGCGGGGATCACCCGCGACCGGCGGCTGGTCAACATGCCCGCCGAACGCTGGAGTTCGGTGCTCGACGTCAACCTCGCGAGCGTGCTGCGCACCACGGACGCGCTGCTCGCCAAGGGCGTCCTGCGCCGGGGCGGGCGGATCGTGGCCACCGCCTCCATCGCCGGGCTCGCGGGCAACGCGGGCCAGACGAACTACGGCGCGAGCAAGGCGGGCGTCGCCGGACTGGTCCGCGCCCTCGCACCGCGCGCGCTCGCGGAGCACGGGGTCACGGTGAACGCGGTGGCCCCGGGCTTCATCGAGACGAAGATGACGGCAGCGGTGCCGCTGTTCATCCGGGAGGCGGGCCGCCGTATGAACTCCCTCGGGCAGGGCGGGCTGCCCGTCGACGTCGCGGAGACGACGGCGTGGCTCGCGCATCCCGCGTCCGGCGCGGTGAACGGACAGGTCGTGCGGGTGTGCGGCCAGAGTCTGCTGGGGGCGTAGTGACCACGCCGCCCCCGCCGCACCGGTCGCCCCGGCAGATCACCCTGGCCACCCCTCCGGCCCTCGGCCCGCTGCTGGCCGCCGGGGCGCTGCGCTCCCCCTTCAAGCGGCCCCGCCCGGGCGTCGTCTTCCCCGCCCCCGGCGACCGGCTCGTGCTGCCCGGGCTGCGGGTGGACCTGGCCCGGCTCGCCGCCTACGAGCGGGTGTGCGCCTTCCCGACCGGCGAGGACGCGCTGCCGCTCACCTATCCCCACGTCCTGGGCTTCCCGCTGGCCATGCGCATCATGAGCGACCGGACCTTCCCGCTTCCGCTGCTCGGCCTCGTCCACACGTCGATCGAGATCACCCGCCACGCCCCTCTCACAGCCACCGGGACCTACGAACTCACGGTGTACGCGGACCGGTTGGCACCGCACCGCAAGGGCACGGAGGCCGTCGTCGTCACGGAGCTGAGCAGCGGCGGCGAGCCCGTGTGGGAGTCCACGAGCACCTATCTGGCGCGCCACCGCACCGACGCCACGCCCGCGCCCGCCGCGAGCCGGTGCGATCCCGGCCCGCTTCCCGTGCTCGACGAGTGGCGGCTCGCCGGCGACGTCGGCCGGCGCTACGGGGCCGCGTCCGGCGACCGCAACCCCATCCACCTCCACCCGCTCACCGCCCGCCTCTTCGGCTTCCCCCGGGCCATCGCCCACGGCATGTGGACCCTGGCCCGCTGCCTGGCCGCCCACGGCGCACCGCAGGCGGTGTGGGTCCGTGCGGAGTTCCGGTCCCCGGTGCTGCTGCCGGGCACGGTCGTCTTCGCGGCGGACGGCAGCCACTTCGAGCTGCGCGGGACGGGAGACGCCGGACGGGTCCATGTGAGCGGCCGGGTCGACCCGCTCGGCGACGCGACGGGGCCGCGCCCCGTCTAAAGGGTGTTGCACGAGGCTCTGAGCTGGGAATTTCCGGTGCCATGGCGGCATGAACAGAACTATGCGATCAGTGCACTCAACCGCGCGACCGGGTTCGGTGAGACAGAAGCCCGAATGACTCGGTTCGTTGAGAAAAACGGTTCGATGGGGGAGCTGGCCGCCGAGTGCGGTGTGGCAGCGATGGTGGTTGTAGGTGTGCAAGAAGTCTGCCCGGGCGTCGGTGCGTTCGGTGTTGCTCGTGTAGGGCCGCAGGTAGGCCCATTCGTCGAGCCCCCGACGGGCGGCCACAAGGTGCTGAGCCGCCAGGCCGGCCGCGCCACCCGCTGCTCCATGGGCTTCCACTACGTCCTGTCCGCCGTCGACGACCACACACGCCTGGCCTGCAGAGAGAATTGCCTGATCTCGTCACGCGGGTTCGATCTATCCGGTGATGGCCGCTAGGACGCGGTAAGCGACGTACAGGCCGTACAGGGCGAGGAGCAGTCCGAGGAAGCGGGTCCATGCCGGCAAGATGCGGCGCTGGTGAGTGATCCACATGCGCTTGAGACGTACGACGGCGGAGAGGGCGCCGAGCGCAGCGGTAGCGGTGAAGACCCAGAACAGCACGGGCCGCTCGCTCAAGGGCGCGTTTTGCGTCCCGGCGTTGCCGATGATGAGCAGCAGGTAGGGGGCGATGTACTGAGCCGGGCTGAACTCCCGTACCTGCTCAGGGCTACCGGTTTGGGTCATAGGGGTGCCTCCGCGGCGTGGTAGGTGTCGGCATGGACGTGCGCCCCACGGCAGGGGGAACGACCGTGGGGCGCACATGGGTGTTTCTCAGCCCCTGGGAGGGAGGGACCTCATCGGGTGATCAGGGACGTCACAGGACGAGGTCGATGATCCACTCGATGGCGGTCTTGACGGAGATCGCACCGCCCAGAGTCAGGGCCTTCTTCACCCAACCGGGAAGGGAGTCCCACTTCCCCTTGAAGTAGCCCGTGCCCTTCTTCGCCCAGTCGGTCATCTTCTTCTGCCAGGAGTCAGGCAGCGCCTTGAAGGCCTTCTTCAGCGCCTTCTTCTTCAATCTGTCCAGGAAGCCCTTGGCGGCGACACCGTCAGCGCTGGCGGCGGAGACCACTTCCTGCTTGGTGAGGCCTTCCTCCTGCAACAGCTCCTGGCCTTCGGGGGTGGCGAGGTAGTCGGCCCAGGCTTCGGGCGAGGAGAGCTCGAATGCCGGGTCGAAGTTCTCCGCGACGGAGGCGGTAGGGGCCGTCGCACGCTGGGCGTTGCCTGCGCTGCCGTGGTGCCGGCGACGCCGAGAGTGAGGGCGGCCAGGGCCGAGATCGCACCCATGCGGATATGGCGACGATTCACTATCGTGGTCCTTTGGGTAAGACGGTGCGGGCGCTGCCCACCGGTGCACTGATGGCCTGGAAACCGTGTGCGTCGGAAGTGGCAGTGCCCGTACCCCCGGGCTTCTGTGCCGGGGGCGGTGGAAAACCTAACCCTGTGTTGATCATCCGCTCCAGCACTTAAAGCGCAAATGTCCTGAAACTTTCGCCCCTCGGAACGACGCATGCAGAAGATTCACAGCGGCGAATGGGTGCGCATGCGCCTGTACTGCCACGCCGACGACCCTGAACCCGGCATCGGCGACCACGGCGAACACCACCTCATCCAGCTCTGGCGCGCACCCCGGACACCCCCCGAGCACCCAGAGGTCACCGACGCAGACCGGCAAGCCCGCGCCGAATACGCCGCAAACCAGTCCACGCCCGTGGACGACTTCACCATCACCTACCCCGACCTGACATAAGAGGAGCGGGACGAACGGCGAGTGGCCCTGGGGGAGTGACGTGGCCCGGCGCGAACTACCTCCCCAGCCGTCGACGAAGGCCTGCACGAATGCGCCCCGAGTCGGTCACTGAGACCCCCCAGCGTCAGCAGTGCGGCGATGTGCGGTGCGGCGACCGGGCGCTGCTCGACCCCGGGCGGGGCTGTCCGCACCGAGCGGAGAGGAAAACGTGGCGAAACCCGGGCTCGGGGTGCCGTACGGTGGGGGCATCGACGCGGGGTGGAGCAGCTCGGTAGCTCGCTGGGCTCATAACCCAGAGGTCGCAGGTTCAAATCCTGTCCCCGCTACCACCGAGAAGGACCCGGAACCTCGACAGGTTCCGGACGGGGCCTGCTTGTGGTTCTCGGCCACATGCTCGTGAGCGCCCGGCGGTGCGGGAGACGGCGGCTGCGGTAGGCGGACTGGGGCACTGATTTCGGCGGCGTTTCTTGCTGCCGGACGTGCGACGGGTCGCCGGCGGCCGGCTCACCCACCACCCCGCAACCCTCAGCGATGACGAGCGCGCCGCCCTCAACGACGGCCGGCCCGCTGCCAGCCTAGGACCGGCTCCGTGGTCCCCGAGTCCGCCCGCGCCTGGCTGTGGGCCGAGCACACCGCCGTCCCCCTGACCGACGCGCCCCCCGTCGTCACGCACATCGCCTGGGCTGATCCGCACGGCCGTGCGGCTGTGATCCTGTCCCGCCGCCTCCCGCACCGGGGCCGTGGGGCCGCGCCGAGTCCGTTTCCCGCACCGGGGCCCCGAGGCCCGCCCGGTCCGCCCGGTCCGCCCGGTCCGGCGGGTCCGGCGGTCCGGCGGGTCCGGCGGGTCCGGCGGGTCAGTCCGCCGGAGGGGACCAGGGGCGGCCGTTCATCAGGTCGCCGAGGCCCGACCAGGCGAAGTTCATCAGCGTCGCCGCCGCCTGCCGGGAGGTGACGCCCGCGGTGGCGTTGGCCCAGGCGGCGAGGGCCTCGGCGGCTCCCACCAGGGCCTCGGCGAGACCGGCGACCTCACGCTCGGGCAGATCGGGATCCGTGGACGTCCCCCCGCACGAGCGAAGCCGGGGGGGGCGGGAGGGCCTCCCTGGCGGCGACCACGATCAGCTGCGTCACGAACGCGACGATCTCCTCGCGCATCGCCGCGACTTCGGCGGCGAAGGGCTCGCCGTGCGTGCGGGCCTGGAGATGCAGGACGGACCAGGCGTGCGGGTGTTGCGCGGTGTGCGCGAAGAACGCCCGCAGTCCCTCCCAGAGTTGGCGGTCCGCGGGCAGGTCCGTGCGGACGCCGGCGCGGACCGCCTCGACGAGCGCCTTGGCCTCGCGCCGGATGCAGGCGGTGAAGAGGTCTTCCTTGGAGTTCAGGTAGAGGTACACCAACGGCTTGGAGACGCCCGCGAGTTCGGCGATCTCGTCCATCGACGCGGCCATGTACCCCCGGCGGCCGAAGGTCTCCACGGCGGCGTCCAGCATCTGCTGCTCACGGACCGCACGCGGCATCCGCTTGGTCTTCACGGCACCCATGGGCACAGCGTAGCCAGGGCGGAGCGAACCCCGCCCCGCTCGACGGGGAGGACGGGTCCCTGGAGTGTTGCTGGAGCGTTCTAGGAGGTCTGCGCCTGGCCCTGGGGGCGCGTGGTCTCGTCGACCGTGGCGTCCTCCTGGGACCGGTTGGCCTCCAGGTTGGCCTTCATGCGGTCCACCCGCTGGACGACCGTCGCCGAGGCGCGGTCGCGCTCCTTGCGCAGCACCACGAAGCTGATCGGCGCGGAGATCACCAGCGACAGCAGCAGGATCCACATGAGGTTGGAGTCGCCGAGGCCGCGCGGGACGACGCCCGAGTAGACGAGGCCCCAGACGACCACGAGGCAGCCGGCGAAGACACCGAGACGCATCAGTGTGTAGCGGAGCATGTCAATCCACTCTTCCGATTCCATAAGGGGCCGTCGTCCAGTGAAGCACGCTCGGCTCCCGATCTTGCAGCCGCCCCCGCGGGCGTCAGCGCAGCGGCAGCAGCATGATGACGTCGTCGCGGTCGTCGCCCGGGGCCACCCGGACGGCCCCGGGAATCCGGCCGACCTCCTTGTAGCCGCAGGAGCCGTAGAAGTGCTCCAGTCCGAGTCCGCCGCGGCAGGAGAGGCGGATGGCGTCGATGCCCTCGAAGGCTCGGGCCGCGTCGGCGGCGGCCGCCAGCAGGTCGCGCCCATGCCCCCGGCCCTGGTGGCGGGGGTGCACCATCACCGTGTAGAGCCAGACCCAGTGCTTCTGCAGGCGGTGGGTGTTGAAGGCGAAGAACGCCGCCGCGACCACCTCGCCGGCCGCGTCCTGTCCGACGATCAGCCGGTGCCGGCCCTCGGCCATCGCCGCGAGGTGCTTGACCAGCTCCGGCCGGACGGTCTCGCGCTCCACCGGCGGCACGAAGCCGATGGCTCCGCCCGCGTTGGAGGCGTCCGTCCACAGGTCGAGGATGCCGTCGCGCAGGGCGGGGCCGACAGCGGGATCGAGAGTGAAAGTAAGGGACACGCAAGGATGCTAACCCTTACGAGAGGAGGCGCGCCGCTGTTTTCAGATCGTGGACGAGGCCCCGGTAGGCGTCCTCCCGGTCGTCGGCGCGCAGGACCGAGGACGGATGGACGGTCGGCACCAGCCGCCGCGGCCGGCCGTGGATCTCCTCCTCCAGCACCGTGCCGCGCACCTGGCCCACCCGGAACGAGGACCCGAGCAGCGCCTTCCCGGCCGTCGCCCCCAGCACCACGATCAACTCGGGTTCGACGACCGCCAGCTCGGCGGCGAGCCAGGGCGCGCACGCGGCCGTCTCGCGCAGGCTGGGCGCTTTGTGGATCCGGCGCTTGCGGGGCTCGGCCCGGGTGAACTTGAAGTGCTTGACCGCGTTGGTCACGTACGCCTCGCGCGGGTCGATGCCCGCCTCGGCCAACGCCCGGTCCAGCAGCCGGCCGGCGGGCCCGACGAAGGGCCGGCCCTGCCGGTCCTCCTGGTCGCCGGGCTGCTCTCCGACGAGCATCAGACGGGCGTCCGCGCTTCCCGCGCCGAACACGGTCTGCGTGGCGGCCCTGTGCAGGGGGCAGCCCCGGCAGTCGGCCGCCGCCCTGCGCAGGCCGGCGAGGCCGGACCCCTGGGGAACGAACGGTTCTGCGGTGTACGCGTCCTCAGACGCTCGGATGGTCGCCATGGGTCCGAGTACCCGCCACGAGGGCCCGGTCCCAGGTCGGCTGCGGGTGCGTGGCGGCCCGTCGCGCAGTTCCCCGCGCCCCCGGGCCGCCGCCCGTCCCGTGGGCCGCGGTCACACCCGCATCGGCTGCGGCGACTCCCGGCGGGCCGGGTCCGGTCCGTCGTACTCGCGGATGATCTCGTACCGCGTGTTGCGCTCCACCGGGCGGAAGCCCGCGTCCCGGATGAGGTCCAGCAGGTCCTCGCGGGTGAGCTTGTTCGGGGTGCCGTAGTTGTCGGCGTCGTGCGTGATCTTGTACTCGACGACCGAGCCGTCCATGTCGTCCGCGCCGTGCTGGAGCGCCAGCTGCGCGGTCTGGACGCCGTGCATGACCCAGAAGACCTTGACGTGCGGGACGTTGTCGAACAGCAGCCGGGAGACCGCGAAGGTCTTCAGGGCCTCCGCGCCCGTCGCCATCTGGGTGCGCGCCTGGAGCCGGTTGCGGACCTTGCCGTCCTTCACGTCCACGAAGTCGTGCTGGTAGCGCAGCGGGATGAAGACCTGGAAGCCGTTCGTCTCGTCCTGCAGCTCGCGCAGCCGCAGCACGTGGTCGACGCGGTGGCGGGGCTCCTCGATGTGGCCGTACAGCATGGTGCACGGGGTCTTGAGCCCCTTCTCGTGCGCCAGCCGGTGGATGCGGGACCAGTCCTCCCAGTGGGTGCGGTGGTCCACGATGTGCTGCCGGACCTCCCAGTCGAAGATCTCCGCGCCGCCGCCGGTCAGCGACTCCAGGCCCGCGTCGATCAGCTCGTCCAGGATCTCCGAGGCGGTGAGCCCGCTGATCGTCTCGAAGTGGTGGATCTCCGTCGCCGTGAACGCCTTGAGCGAGACGTTCGGCAGGGCCGCCTTCAGCTCACGCAGCGAACGCGGGTAGTAGCGCCACGGCAGGTTCGGGTGCAGGCCGTTGACGATGTGCAGCTCGGTGAGGTTCTCGCCCTCCATGGCCTTGGCGAGCTTCACCGCCTCCTCGATGCGCATGGTGTACGCGTCCTTCTCCCCCGGCTTGCGCTGGAAGGAGCAGTAGGCGCAGGACGCGGTGCACACGTTCGTCATGTTGAGGTGACGGTTGACGTTGAAGTGCACGACGTCGCCGTTCTTGCGCGTCCGCACCTCGTGCGCCAGGCCGCCCAGCCAGGCCAGGTCGTCCGACTCGTAGAGCGCGACGCCGTCCTCACGGGTCAGCCGCTCACCGGCCCTGACCTTCTCCTCCAGCTCGCGCTTGAGCCCGACGTCCATGCCCACACCTTTCACCGACGACCTGCCGACGGTTTCCCGACGGCTTTGCTGACGACTTCCCTGACGACCCGACCAACCGTACGTCCCCGCCGCTACACCTCTTCCGGCAGCTCTCCGACGCGGTTCTCCCACTTGGTGGAGAGCACGATGGTGGTACGGGTCCGGGAGACGCCCTTGGTGCCGCTGAGCCGACGGATGATCTTCTCCAGACCGTCGACGTCCGTCGCCCGCACCTTGAGCATGAACGAGTCGTCGCCGGCGATGAACCAGCAGTCCTCGATCTCGCTCAGGTCCTTGAGCCGGGCCGCCACGTCCTCGTGGTCGGCGGCGTCGGAGAGCGAGATGCCGATGAGGGCGATGACGCCGAGGCCGAGCTGGGCGGCGTTCACCGTGGCGCGGTAGCCGGTGATGACGCCGGCCGCCTCCAGCCGGTTGATGCGGTCGGTGACGCTGGGTCCCGACAGGCCGACGAGGCGTCCCAGCTCCGCGTAGGAGGCCCGGCCGTTCTCCCTCAGGGCCTGGATGAGCTGCCTGTCCACCGCGTCCATGGGAATCGAAGCCTTCCGATCAGAGTTCCTGAAGAGTTGAGAGGTACTGCGACGTACTCAGATGGCGCTCATGTGGCCCTGGTTCCGGTCGCGCCGCCCAGCTCGCCGTCCCACCGGCGGTAGAGCCCGTGCGCGACGCCCGCCGCGTCGAGGACGCGTCCGGCGACGAAGTCGACCAGGTCCTGGATGTGGGTGGCTCCCGCGTAGAAGGCCGGGGAGGCGGGCACGACGCTCGCGCCGGCGTCGTCCAGCGCGACCAGATGACGCAGGGTCTGCCCGCTCAGCGGGGTCTCCCGTACGGCGACCACGAGGGTCCGGCGCTCCTTGAGCGTCACGCTCGCCGCCCGCTGCAGGAGGTCCTTGGAGAGCCCGAGGGCGACGCCCGCGACGCAGGCGGTCGAGGCCGGGACGATCAGCATCCCCTTCACGGGGTACGAGCCGGAGGACGGTCCGGCGGCGAGATCTCCCGCGGCCCAGTGCCGCACCCGGTCGCCGGTGACGTCCACGTCGAAGGTGTGCGGCTTGCCGTCGGCCCCGCGCGCAAGCCATTCCCGCAGGTCGTCCCGCCAGTGCGCGTCCCGGAAGGAGATCCCGGTCTCGTCGAGCAGCGTGAGCCGCGAGGCCCGGCTGACCACCAGGTCGACGCTCTCGCCCCCGGCGAGCAGCGCCCGCAGCACGGCGGCGGCATAGGGCGTACCGGACGCCCCGGACACCCCCACGATCCAAGGCACGCGCTGCGTTTCTCCTGCGTTCACACCTTGAGCGTACCGGTGGGCGAGAGGGTCTTCAGGACCGGCCGGGCGCGTTCGGATCGACGGGGAGGCGTGCGGTCGGCATCACGAGCCTGCCGAGCGGAGAGCCGACGGTCGGCTCGGCAGGCCGCACGGTGTTCAGACGGTGAGACCCCGGACCAGGAGATCCAGCAGCGCGCACACGAACAGGGCGATCCCGATGAAGCCGTTGACGGAGAAGAACGCCCTGTTCAGGCGGGACAGGTCATGGGGGCGCACGATCGAGTGCTCGTACACGAACGCGCCCGCGACGATCAACAGCCCCAGCCAGAAGAACGCGCCGGCGCCGGTGGCCACCGCGTACCAGACGAACAGCGCGGTCGTCACGGCGTGGCAGACGCGCGCGCCTCGGATCGCCGCCGGGATGCCGAACCGGGCCGGGACCGACATGACGCCGATCTCGCGGTCGGTCTCGACGTCCTGGCAGGCGTAGATCAGGTCGAAGCCGCCGATCCAGACGCCGACCGCGAGACCGAGGACGACCGCGTCCCAGGACCACTCGCCGGTGATCGCCAGCCAGCCGCCGATCGGGCCCATCGCCTGGGCCAGGCCCAGGATGGCCTGCGGGAAGTTCGTGAACCGCTTGCCGTAGGGGTAGACCACCATCGGGATCACCGCGACGGGGGCCAGCGCCAGGCAGAGCGGGTTGAGCATGGCCGCCGAGCCGAGGAAGACGGCGACGGCGATCAGCGCGCCGGTCCAGGCGTGCTTCACCGACATCGCGCCCGTCACCAGCTCGCGGTGCGCGGTGCGCGGGTTGCGGGCGTCGATCTCGCGGTCGATGATCCGGTTGACCGCCATGGCGAAGGTGCGCAGGCCCACCATGCAGACGGTGACCAGCAGCAGCCTGCCCCAGTGGATGTTCCCGTCCGTCCGGAACATCGCGGTCAGCGCGGCGATGTAGGCGAAGGGCAGCGCGAACACCGAGTGCTCGATCATCACCAGGCGCAGGAACGCCTTGGTGCGCCCCGGCTGCGGGAGCGCTGCGGAAGCTGAGCTCACAGGCCGTACTCCTTCCAGCGGCGGTCGACCTTCGCCGCCGTCTGCGGGTCGGACAGGACCATCTCCGGCCAGCCGCCGTCGCGTGTGTAGCCCTCCTCGGGCCACTTCTTCGTGGCGTCGATGCCCGCCTTGCCGCCCCAGAACTGCTGGTAGGAGGCGTGGTCGAGGTGGTCGACCGGGCCCTCGACGACCGACAGGTCGCGGGCGTAGTCGGTGTTGCCGAGCGCCCGCCACGCGACCTCGTGCAGGTCGTGGACGTCGCAGTCGGAGTCGACGACGACGATCAGCTTGGTCAGCGACATCATGTGCGCGCCCCAGATCGCGTGCATGACCTTCTGCGCGTGCTTGGGGTACTTCTTGTCGATCGAGACGATCGCACAGTTGTGGAAGCCGCCGGCCTCGGGCAGGTGGTAGTCGACGATGTCCGGGACGATGATCTTGAGCAGCGGCAGAAAGAACCGCTCCGTGGCCCGGCCGAGGGGGCCGTCCTCGGTGGGCGGCCTGCCCACCACGATGGACTGCAGCAGCGGCCGCTTCCGCATCGTCACGCAGTCGATCTTCAGCGCGGGGAACGGCTCCTGCGGGGTGTAGAAGCCGGTGTGGTCGCCGAAGGGGCCCTCAGGGAGCATCTCGCCCGGCTCCAGCCAGCCCTCGATCACGACCTCCGCCTGCGCCGGCACCTGCAACGGCACCGTCTTGCAGTCGACCATCTCGATCCGCTTGCCCGCGAGGAACCCGGCGAACAGGTACTCGTCGATGTCGCCGGGCAGCGGCGCGGTGGAGGCGTAGGTGACGGCGGGCGGGCAGCCGAAGGCGATCGCGACGGGGAGCTTCTCGCCCTTGCGCGCGGCCACCTGGTAGTGGTTGCGGCTGTCCTTGTGGATCTGCCAGTGCATGCCGATCGTGCGCTTGTCGTGGCGCTGGAGGCGGTACAGGCCGAGGTTGCGGATCCCGCTCTCGGGGTCCTTGGTGTGGGTGAGCCCCAGGTTGAAGAAGGAGCCGCCGTCCTGCGGCCAGGTGAAGAGGGCGGGCAGGGCGTCGAGATCGACGTCGTCGCCGTGCAGGACGACCTCCTGCACGGGCGCGTCCTGGGCCTTCACCTTCTTCGGCGGCACGTGCGTCATCGCGCCGAGCTTGCCGAACGCCTCGCGCACGCCCACGAAGCCGTGCGGCAGCTCGGGACGCAGCAGGCCGCCGATCTTCTCGCTGATCTCGGCGTACGACTTCAGCCCGAGGGCCTTCAGCAGCCGCCGGTCGGTGCCGAACACGTTCATCGCGAGGGGCATGCTGGAGCCCTTCACGTTCTCGAAGAGCAACGCGGGGCCGCCGGCCTTCTGGACCCGGTCGACGATCTCCCCGACCTCCAGATACGGATCGACCTCCGCCTTGACGCGCTTGAGGTCGCCTTCGCGTTCCAGTGCCCTGAGCAGGGAACGAAGATCGTCGTAAGCCATGTGTCCCAGTATCGGCCACCCGCTACCCTGACCCCGTCACCGGGGCCGCCCCGCCCCGCCGCCGTCTTCCGGGAGAACCCGCCACCATGCTCAGGTATCTGCCGTTCCTGCTGGTCCTGGCACTGTGGATCTATGCCTTCATCGACTGCCTGAACACCCCGGAGGAGGAGGTGCGCGGGCTGCCGAAGGTGGTCTGGGTGATCATCATTCTGCTCTTCGGCGAGGTGCTCGTCGGTCCGATCGCCTGGCTGGTGGCCGGGAAGGTCCGGCACGCGTCGGCGGGCGGCTCCACGCCGTCGGAGTGGCACCGCAACCACCGCACGCAGTTCGTCGCACCGGACGACAATCCCGAGTTCCTCAAGTCCCTGAAGGACGAGAACAAGAAGGACGAGAAGCTCCTCAAGGACTGGGAGGCCGACCTGCGCCGCCGCGAGGAGGAGCTCAAGCGCCGTGAGTCGGGCGAGGAGCCTACGGAAGGCTGACGGCGTCCACGAACGCGGCCCAGGCGCTCCGCGCGACGACGATCACCGGACCGTCGGGGTCCTTGCTGTCACGGACGGGGACGACGGCGGGGAAACCGGGGGCGACTTCGATGCAGTTGCCGCCGTTGTCGCCGCTGTAGCTGCTCTTGATCCAGGTCGTCGCGGTGAGCTCGTGCCTGTTCATAGTGCTCGTACCCTTCCATCGCGTCGCTGATCAGAGCGGCGGACTCGGCGGCTGACGGCGCGTCGGCCCTGAGCACATGATAGGTCCGGTTATGGCGGGCGAAGGCAGCCGGATCGTCGTTGAAATGGCCCTGATCCAGGGATTCCGAGTACACCCACTCATGCCCATCGGGCAGCTTGATGAGCGACATGGACGTGTTGGGACGGATGAGCCCCGGCTCCCCCGAGGGGGCCACCTGGACACGGACGTTGGAGAGCTGCCCGACCTTGAGAAGGTGCGCGCACTGTTCACGCATGACCTCCGCTCCGCCGATCACCGTGCGCAGGCAACTCTCGTCCAGGACAGCGACGTAGAGCGGACCACCGTCGGCCAGGAAGCGCTGCTGCCTGCTGAGTCGGGCCCGGACGCGCTCCTCCGCCTCGGCGGGGCTCAGCACACGGGAGAACAGCGCCCAGGCATAGTCCTCGGTCTGCAGCAGCCCTGGCACCACGCGCTCCTGGTACTCCTGCAGAGAGATCGCCTCCGCGTCCATCTCCGCCCGACGCCTGAACCAGTCCGGATGCTCCACCTGTGGATACCAGTCCACCCGGCCCCACAGCCGCCCCAACGCCCCACCCGTGCCCAGGACTTCGTCGCACTTCTTCGCGAACGGCTCCTGCGGGACCCGTGTTCCCGCCTCCACCCGGGCCACGAGCGACCGGTCGCAGGGGATCGCCCTCGCCAGCGCCTCCTGCGTCAGCAGGGCCGCCTCGCGGAAGTGGCGCAACAGCTCTCCGAACAGGGCGGCGTTGGTCGTCATGGTCGCCCCTCCCCCTGTGACAAGCGCCCATTGGCACGCGCCGGACATTGATACGCACCGTGCCCGCACGCGACGCTCGACACACCCAGAGTCACGAAGTCGGTACGGAGAGGGCACGGACGCGCATGACCGCAAGCACCGAGAACCAGTTCGAAACGGGAACGGTCGTCTACGATCCCGCGTCGGACACCGTCGGCGCGTACCAGGGCAAGGCGGGCCCGTACGCGCTGCTGCGGCCGGTCGGCGGCGGCCGGGAGTGGGAGGCCCGCCCCGAGTCGCTGCGCCCGGCCACCCCCGCCGAACGCCTCAGCGCGGGCGTCCGCGCGGCCAACTCCCGCTCGTTCCAGGGACCGCCGGAGCCCCTCGCCGCCGCCCCGGCCCCCGTCCGCGACTGCGCGGCCTGCGCCGATCTGGCCGCCCTGCGCGACGACGCCCGCGTCCGTCACGACGGCAGCGCCGAGACCGACGCGGACGTCCTGCTCCGCCGCCACCAACTCCGCTACCACGCCCCCCTCCTGGGGCTGCGGGAGTACGCGCTCGTGCCGGACGCCTCGGCCGGGGCGGAGTACGAGACGTCGTGCACCGAGTGCCCGGCCGGGTCCGGAGCCCGGCCGAGCCCTGCCGACGCCGAGGAGTGGCAGCGCGGGCACACCCGGGAGACCGGGCACAGCCGCTACCGCCGTACCGTCGCCGACTACGCGGTGCTCAGTTCACCGTGATGGAGTCCAGCTTCTGGCGCAGATACACATGCGAGTCGACCGGTTCGTACGCCACCCGGCCGACCGGGGCGGGCACGGACTCCACGAGCGTGCCCGGGGTGCACTCGCCGAAGTAGACGAGGGACATCAGCTCCTCGGCGGGCTCTTCGGCCGGGGGCGGGAGGACCCGGTGCCGGCCGGAGCGCCAGCGGTCGCCGGTCCAACGCGCCAGCAGGTCACCGACGTTGACGGTGAACGCCTCCGGGTCGAAGGGCGCGTCCTCCCAGCCGCCGTCGTCCGTCCAGACCTGGAGCCCGCCCTTTCCGGCCTGCCGGTCGAGGATGGTGACCGTCCCGAAGTCGGTGTGCGGGCCGATGCGGAACTGCCCGGGCTGCGGCTCGCCGACGACCTCAGTCCCCGGATACCAGTTGATGTTGAAGCCGTAGGTCGGACGGTCCATGTGGCGGGAGAAGAAGTCCGGTTCGAGGCCGAGCGCCTCGCCGAGCAGGGCGAGCAGCTCCTTCTCCAGGCCGGCCATCCGCTCCAGGTACTCCTCGCACAACGCCCGGAGCCGCGGCGTCTGCGCCGGCCAGACGTTCGGCGCGTACCACTCGGCGTTGACGACCGGGTCGTCCAAGGGCTCATGGGTGGCGAAGGTCAGGGACTCCTTCAGGTCGGGGGGCGTCTCGGTGCCCTCCGCGTAGCCGTTGGCCTCCGCGCCGGGCCCGAGCCAGCCGCGCCCGCCGACCTTCGCCGCGTACGGCTGCTTGGCCGCGGCGGGGAGGGTGAAGAACTCCCGCGCGGCCTCCCGGATGCGGCGGCGCAGACCGGGGTCGACGCCGTGACCGGTGACCAGGAGGAACCCGGCGGTCTGCAGGGCCTCGTCGACGGTGCGGGCGATCGCGGCCCGGGCCTCGGGGTCGCCGTCCCGCCAGGGTCGCAGGTCGACGGTCGGGATCCGGGGAGCGGCGGGGACGCGGGGGGCCGGGGCGGCAGTGGGGTCAGACACCGATGTCCTCGTTCCAGAGTGCGGGATGCTTCTCGATGAAATCGCGCATCATCGCGACGCACTCGGCGTCGTCCAGGAGCACGATGTCCACGCCGTTTTCCGCCAGCCGGTCGTGGCCGCCGTGGAAGGTGGCCGCCTCTCCGACGACCACCCGGGAGATGCCGAACTGGCGGACCAGGCCGGAGCAGTACCAGCACGGCGAGAGGGTCGTGACCATCGTCGTGCCGCGGTACGACCGTTGCCGGCCCGCCGCGCGGAACGCCGCCGTCTCGGCGTGCACGGAGGGGTCGTCGTCCTGGACGCGCCGGTTGTGGCCGCGGCCCAGGAGCGTGCCGTCCGCGCCGTACAGGGCGGCGCCGATCGGGATGCCGCCCTCGGCGAGACCGGCCCGGGCCTCGCCGAGGGCCGTGGCCAGCCAGGTCCGTGCCGTCGCCCGATCCAGAAGGTCCATGCCCTCATGCTCCTGTCGCGGGCGGCGCGGGGCAATGCGGGACCACTCCGGCCTCGGGGAACATCGTCCGGCCGCCCGGCCCGGTGAAAACCCGTTGGCGGACCACGGCGACCACTGCTAGTTTCCCGGAGGCCGTGCGAGAGAACGAGGAGGTGGTACCCGTGAACGCAGGATCGACATGGGTGCTCCCCTCCGGGGTCACGGTCGGGCGACAGGTCGTCCGGGAGCGCCGTTCCTGAGCCCTCCCGAAAGGCACGACCATGCAGTTCACTTCCGAGCAGCGCCTCGACGACGGCGTCCTCGAGCGCGAATTCACCCTCGGTGAGATCCCCGGCACCCTGTGGACGCCTGAATCCGCCGCACCGGCCCCGCTGATCCTGATGGCCCACAACAACGGCCTGCCCAAGGCGGACCCCCGGCTGGTGGCCCGGGCCCGGTACACCGCGGCGCGCGGCTACGCGGTGGCCGGCATCGACGCCGCCGGGTGCGGTGACCGTCCCCGTTCCGCCGCCGACGAGCAGGCCCGTGCCGACCTCCGGCGGGCGATGCAGGCCGGCGAGCCGGTCGACGAGATCTTCGAGTCCTTCATCGGTCCGCTGGTCGAAAACGCGGTCCCGGAATGGCGGACCACTCTGGACGCCCTCCTCGAGCTGCCCGAGATCGGCGGCCCGGTCGGGTACTCCGGGGGATGGACCGCCCTCGGCATTCGGCTGGCGGTGGTCGAGCCGCGCATCAGGGCCGCGGGCTTCTTCGCCGGGGGATACGTGCCCCGTGCCCAGCGCGAGGAGGCCCGGCAGGTCACCATTCCGCTGCTGTTCCTGCTGCAGTGGGACGACGAAGGGAACCCCCGGCAGCGGGCCCTGGACCTGTTCGACGCCTTCGGCAGCAAGGAGAAGACGCTGCACGCCAATCCGGGCGGGCACACCGGCACCCCGTGGTTCGAGCTCGAGGACGGGTGCCGGTTCCTGGACCGACACCTGAAGTGAGGCCGGCCCGTCCGGGCGGGCAGCAGCCGGCAGGCACGGCGGCCGCCCGCCCGGACGGGACCCAACCGCCCCGCCGTGGCGGCCACTTGGACGATCTGTAGCCTGGCCCGGTCGTCGTGGGCTCGTAGGAGGAACGTTCATGGTTGCTGCTCCGGTGCTGGAGGAGCTGCGGGAGGTCTGCCAGCCGCAGGCCAAGCTGGCGAGCCGCAACGGCGAACACTGGGCGGGCCGGCTGTACATGCGGCGGGTCTCCCTGCGGTTCACCCGTCAGCTGGTGCGCACCCGGGTCACCCCGGACCAGCTGACCTGGACGATGGTGGTGTGCGGGGTGCTGTCCGGGGCCGCGCTGCTGATCCCGGGCCTCGCCGGGGCCGTCCTCGCCGCCCTCCTGATGCAGTTTTTCCTGCTCTTCGACTGCGTGGACGGCGAGGTCGCCCGCTGGAAGGGCCAGAACAGCGCGACCGGCATCTACGTCGACCGGCTCGGCGCGTACCTCGCCGACGCGGCGCTGATGACCGGCTTCGGCTTCCGCGCCGCGCAGTCGGGGCTCGGCGGCTGGGCGGGCTTCAACGGCTGGGTGTCCCTCGGCCTGGTGACCGCGCTCGGCGTCGTGCTGCTGAAGGCGTCGACCGACCTGGTGGACGTGGCCCGGGCCCGGCGCGGGCTCGCGGTCGCCGACGACGAGGCCGCCGCGCCGCGCTCACAGGGCGTCGCCTCGGTGCGCCGGCTCGCCGCCGCGTTCAAGATCCACCGGGTGACCAACGGCATCGAGGCGTCCCTGGTCCTGCTCGTCGTGGCGTGCGCCGACGCGGCCACCGGCTCGGTCGGCCCGACCCGTTGGGCGCTGGCCGCCGTCGCCGTCATCACCTGGCTGATGGTCCCGGCCCACCTGCTGTCGATCCTGTCGTCGTCCCGCCTGCGCTGACGACCTCCAGGTAGGCGTGCAGACGGCCCGCTCCCGCCAGCATCGCGCGGGTGCGGGCCGTCAGCGCCTCCCCGCGGGCCGCCAGCACGGACCGCAGCGCCGCCTCGCCGCCGCCCTCCCGGCGCAGTTCCGCGAGCACCGGCCGGATCTGCGCAAACAGGTAGTGCCCGCGGCGCAGACTGTGCACGATCCGCGCGTCCCGCACCTCGGCGGGCCCGTAGACGCGGTACCGCGTCCCGCGCTCGCGCGGCGGGGCGATGAGACCGGCCGCCTCCCACACCCGCAGCGCCGACGTCCGCACCCCGAGCAGCCGGGCCACGTCCCCGATCCGCAGACCGGAGCGTGCGGCGGCCTCGGTGGTCCCGGGGGATCCGGCGGCTTCCGCGGCCAGCGCCTCCCCGGTGGCCCGCAGGGCGAGCCGGGGTGGGCGCCGCAGCCGTCCCGCAGTCGGGCACCCCCACCGACACCAGCACCGACTCCGCGTGGGGCGTGCCGGTCTTCCATCCGCAGAGCGGCGACCCCTGCTACGACTCGGCCAAGGGCAAGGCCTCCCGTTGCGCCAAGCCCGAGGGCTGGCGCTGGAACCTCGACTTCGTCGTCTCGCCCAACGGCCTGGTCCAGCGGTACGACTACACCACCGAGACCAACTACTACAGCCTCGGTGGCGGCCAGGCGCCCGACGGCGACTTCGGCAGCCTCACCTCGTACGTCCGGGGCGGCACCCTCGACAAGATCAGTTACGGCTACACGCTCGCCGACGCCCGGGCCAAGCGGGACCCTTCGGCACAGGTGGTCTTCAACTCCGCGCAGCGCTGCCAGCCGACCGCGACCTTCACCGACTGCTCCGCGGACAACCTCAAGGACGAGACCTCCCCGCACTGGCCCGATGTGCCGTGGGACCTGCACTGCGACGCGACGGACAGCACCACGATCCCCGAAGGGTCCACCACCGTCCCGAAGGACGTCTGTGTGATCGCGGGACCGACCTTCTGGTCGACCACGCGCCTGGACACCATCACCACCCTCGTCCACGTCAAGGACGACGCGAACAGCACCGACAAGCTGATCCCGGTCGACTCCTACCGTCTCAGCCACGTCTTCTCCGACGCCGGCGGCTCCGTCGACCCGGTCACCGGTACCTCGGTGGACCCCAAGAACTCCGGGTTCCTACAAGCAGTGATGTGGCTGCAGACGATCCAGCACACCGGCAAGGACACCTACGCCAACGGCAACAGCGACATCGCCTTGAACAAGGTGGCGTTCACGGGCACCGAGATCGACAACCGCGTCAACGACGTGTCGCCCTCGGCCCCTCCGCTGTACCACCCGCGGATCTCCACGATCCAGACGGAGACCGGTGAGTCGATCGCGGTCGACTACAACCTCGACCCGTGCGCGGGCAAGAGTCTCTCCTTCGCCGACGCGGACTCCAACACCAACTCCTGCTACCCCGTGTACTGGAGCGTTCCGGGGGCCTCGAAGCCGATCGAGGACTGGTTCAACAAGATCACCGTGCACACGGTGACCACCTCCGATCTCACCATCGCCTCCGCCTACCGCCCCGACGGCACAGCCGCTCCGGCCGGCTCGGCCTCACGCGTGGCGACGTACAGCTACGCGGGTGCCGCCTGGCACCGTGACGACTCCGCCTCCACCGACGACCAGTACCGCACCTGGGGCCAGTTCCGCGGGTTCCGCACCGTGACCGTCCGCACCGGACGAGCCCCCGAGCCGGTCACCCAGACCGTCTCCACGTATCTGCAGGGCATGGACGGCGACTACAAGGCGAACGGCACTCGCCGCTCGGTGAGCGTGCCCGCCAAGGTCGGCGGCTCGGTCGTGCAGACAGTCACCGACGCCGACCAGTTGGCGGGCACCGAGCTGCAGAAGGACGTCTACACCGAGACCGGCGGCACCATCACCGCCACCAGCGTCAACGCGCCCTTCACCTTCACCGGGACCGCCAGCAGCCCCCAGATCGCCTGGTCCGGCTGGGACGCGGCCGACCACCCCGGCGAGACCAAGCCGGCCCTGTCCGCTCTGCCGCCGCTGGCCGCATACCGGATGAAGAACACGCAGAGCCACGACTACGCGAAGCTCGCCGACGGCACCTGGCGCCACACCCGAACCGACACCGCCTACGACGCCCAGGGCCGGGTCTCCACGGTCGACGCGCACGGCGACGTGACCGACGCGAGCCAGGAGAAGTGCACGACCACGGCATACGCGACCGCACCGACGAGCAACCCGACGATGCTGTCGTACCCGAACCGGATCACCTCCGTGCACGGCCCCTGCGGCACCGCCGTGGGAACGTCGACCCTGCTGTCGGACCGGAAGATCTACTACAAGGGCGACGGCACCCTCACCGGTCTCGGCGCCTTCGGCGAGGTCTCGGCCGGTGCCACCGCCACCGCCACGCAGATGGCCACCGGGTTCACCGGCGCCACCGAGAACTGGCTGACCTCGGCCGCCATGAAGTACGACGGCGCCGGCCGGGTCACCGACGCCCTCGACGCCACCGGCCAGAACACCCACACCGACTACGACCCGCCGTGGAGCTCCACCGGCGACAACACGGACCCCACCACGGTCACCACCACCAACAGCAAGGGCTGGAAGGTCACCTCCACCCAGTCGCCGCTGCGCGGGCTGGAGACCCGGCACGTCGACGCGAACGGCCGTAAGACCGAGATCGCGTACGACGCCCTCGGCCGCCGAACCGCGGTCTGGCTGCCCGGCCGTGACAAGGGCGCGGGCCAGAGCGCCGACCGGATCTTCGCCTACTCGGTCAACCCGGGCGCCGTCGCGGCGCCCGGCGGCACCGTCACCCAGCCTGGTGCTCCCACCTCCGTCACCACCAAGACGCTGCGTGAGGACGGCTCTTACAACGTCAGCGTCGCCCTCTACGACGGAATGCTCCAGCCGCGGCAGACGCAGAGCACTCCGCAGGGCGACAGCGACACCGGCCGGATCGTGGCCGACACCTTCTACGACTCGCACGGCTGGCCCGTCACTTCCTACGCCCCCTACTACGAGCCGACCACCGCGCCCTCCGGCACGCTCTTCGCGGCGAACGAGAACCAGATCCCGTCGGAGAGCACCACCGCCTACGACGGCCAGGGACGGGCCGTCACCTCGACCCTGTGGCACCAGGCCGTCGAGCAGTGGCACAGCTCCACCGCCTACCCGGGTGCCGACCGGACCGACAGCACGCCCCCGGCCGGCGGCCGCACGACCTCCGCCTTCACCAACGCGCTCGGGCAGACCGTGCGCTCCGTGGTCGAGAACACCGACGCCACCGTGACCCTGCACGGCGGGGACGTGATCCCCTCCGGCACCTCGCTCGCCTCCGACAGCGTACGGCTGACCATGCAGGCGGACGGCAACCTGGTGCTCAGCGCGCTGGCCACCGGCAAGACCGTGTGGTCCAGCGGGACAGCGGGCAACCCGGGCGCCTACGCCACGTTCGGCACGGACGGAAACCTCGCCGTCTCCACCACGGCCGGCGCGGTGAAGTGGACCACCGGCCTGGCCGCATCGAGGGACTCCACCCTCCAGGTGAGGGCCGACTCCACCGTCGCAGTGGTCGCGAGCGACGGCAGCACGACGCTGTGGAAGCAGGGCACGGCGGGCGCCGTGCCGTCGGCCGACGCCGCCACGACGTACACGTACACGCCGGGCGGCCAGGTCGAGTCGGTCAAGGACAACGCCGGCAACACCTGGTCCTACAGCTACAACCTGCTCGGCCAGCCGCTCACGCAGAACGACCCCAACACGGGCACGGTCAGCTTCGACAAGTACGACGTGGCCGGCAACCTGCTCCAGACCACGGACGCCCGCGGCCAGATCCTGTCGTTCACTTACGACTGGAACAACCGCCGCACAGGCGAGTACAAAGACGCCTGGCAGAGCACTCCGGACCCGGCCAAGCTCCAGGCGAGCTGGGTGTACGACACGATCGTCAAGGGATACCCGACCTCCTCGACCCGCTATGTCGGCGGCTCGACGGGCAAGGCGTACACCAAGGCCGTCACCGGCTACAACACCGCCTACCAGCCGCTCGGAAACACCCTGACCATCCCCGCTTCGGACGGCTTCGCCGAAGCCGGCCAGACCGCCGCCCCGGCGAGCGGGACCGTCACGTACAAGGCGACCGCGGACTACACGCCCACGATCGGCCTGCTGTCCACCACCCACTACCAGGCCGACGGCAAGCTGCCGATGGAGGACGTGGACTACGGCTACACCCAACAGGGCAATCTGGACACCTTCGGCGGGTACATCAACGCGGCCAACACCCCTGCCTACCTGTCCGCGACCGTCCACGACTCCTTCGGCCGCGTCCAGCAGACCAACTACGGCCCGACGGGCAAGCAGTTGGCCACCTTCGCCCAGTACGACACCACCACCGGGCGGGTCGTCCAGACCAGCAGCATGGCGCAGACCTCGGCCACCGCGCTCGACGTCGCCAACTACCGCTACAACCAGGTCGGCGAGGTCACCGCCATCGACGACCTGCAGAACAACTCCACCCACGACACACAGTGCTTCACTTATGACTCCTTCCAGCGCCTGACCCAGGCCTGGACGGACACCGCCGGGATCACCTCCCCGTCCGCGGCGCCCGTCGGCGCGGTCGGCGGCTGCGCAACCGGCCGCGTGCAGACCACCAGCAGCGGCCAGATCAAGACCACCACGGTCGGTGGCCCCGCGCCGTACTGGCAGACGTACGCCTACGACCAGCTCGGTGACCGCACCGGCATGGTCGACCACGACCCGGCCGGGAACGCGCTCGCCGACACCACCCAGTCCATCGCCTACACCGGCACGAACGCGACCGTCTCGGCCGCGCTGCCCAACCAGGCGGGCACCACGGTCAACGCCGACCCCAGCGAGGGAACCGCGACCTGGACCAACTCCTACGCGGACCCCTCGTACGGCAACAAGAACGCCGGCAACACCATCACCCGCAAGGTCACCACCACCGGCCCGCTGAGCACCGGCTTCGCGCTCTCGGGCGGCGGCAAGCTGTGCGCGCAGACCGCCGGCGGCGCCGCCGCCGCGGGCACCAAGGTACAGATCAACACCTGCTCGGGCACCGCTACGGCGCAGAAGTGGACCATCGGCACGGACGGCACCGTCAAGGTGCTCGGCATGTGCCTGGACACCGCGTCCAACGGCACCGCGGCCGGCGCCCTGGCGGTGATCGACACCTGCAGCGCCGACGCCACCCAGAAGTGGAAGGCCACGACCACCGGCACCCTGGTCAGCAACGCCAACAGCACGATGTGCCTGACGGACGCCGCGGCCAGTGCCACCAAGGGCGCGCAGCTGACCCTTGCGGCCTGTGGCGGAGCGGGACAGCTGTGGAACGGGGCGGAGACCGGCGCGGTCCCGGCCGGCCAGACCCAGACCCTGTCCTACGACCCCGAGGGCCACACCGCCTCGGTGACCACTCCCTCCGGCACCACCGCCAACACCAGCAAGTACCTGTACGACGCCGACGGCCAACTGCTCATGCAGACCGGCGCCTCGGGCGGGGCCGACAAGACCCGCATCCTGTACCTGTTCGGCGGCGCCGAGCAGATCACCCTGAACGTCACGGCGAAGACCTGGACCGGTCTGCGCCACTACAAGGGCCCGGACGGGACGACCATCACCCGTACCAGCGGGGGCTCCGTCAGCTACCAGATCGCGAACGCCCAGGGCACGTCGGCCACTTCTGTGGACGCCGGAAGCCTGCTCGCCACCCGCAGGTACTACGACCCGTACGGCAACGCGCGGGGGCCGAAGCCCACCTCCTGGGTGGCGCCGGACGAGAACCGCGGATTCCTGAACCAACCCCTGGACCAGACCACCGGCCTCAATCTGCTCGGCGCGCGCAACTACGACGCCGTCACCGGACGCTTCCTGAGCCCGGACCCGGTGTTCCAGGCCGGCGACCCCAACCAGATGGGCGGGTACACGTACGCGGCCGACAACCCGGCCAGCAGCAGCGACGCCAGCGGCATGGACGACTGGTACAACGACCCGAACATGAACAAGTGCGTGATCGACTGCGGCAGCGGTTCGACCACCACCACCACGACCGTCACCACCACGACCACCACCTCTTCCGGCGGTGGCGGCGGGGGCGACGACGACGGCTGCGACGGATTCTGGGGTTGCGTCGGCCACTACCTGAAGAAGGCCGCACCGGTCATCGTCGTGGTGGTCGTCGTGGTCGTGGTCGTCGTCGCGGCCTCGGCCTGCACCGCCGAGTCCGGTGGACTGCTCGGCCCGGCCTGCGTCGAAGGCGCCGGCGCGGCCTTCGCCGCCACCTGCGGCGCGATGCTGGGTGACTGCGGCCCCGGCCCGGGCGGCGAGGGGCTCTCGGAAACGGCCCGGGAGGACTCCAGCGCGGCAGGCAAGGGCGCCAAACCTTCCGGCGAGTCCGGCCCGACGGGCCCCAAGGGCGCGGCTTCGGCGGGCAGCGCCACGAAGGAGGCCTCGGAGAACGCGGCCGGTGCCAACGCGGCGGCCCCGAAGAAGGCTTCCGTCCAGGACTCGGCGGAATCCTCGTCGGCCTCCTCGGCTGCCCCGGACGCACCGTCCACCGGAACCGCGCAGACCCGCTCGGTACGGGCAGATCCCGCCTCTCGGGAGATCACCGACGTCAAGCAGCTCAACGGCTCGGCCCGCCGCATCGCGACAGCCCTTGCGCGCAAGGGGCCCAAGGGCCGGATCGGGATCGGCAGCGGTGCCCCCGTCCAGGCGCTCGCCGACGCCTCGCAGGCGCTCTACATGGAGATCGGCGTCGTGCAGAACATGAAGACGGGCAAACTGTCCGCGATCCTGGGCACCTCCCCGACCGCCACCGTGTTCCGACTGACACGGAACGAGGTGATCGTCTCGCATGTGCACCCCTCCTGGGCTGCGGACGCACGCGAGGTGGAGGGCGACATCAACCACGCCAGATACCTTGAATCCGTGATCGACTGGAGCGGTAACCTGCTCTACTACGACGGCGGCGGGGTGATCGAGAATCCAGGGGTGTCCTTCGTGAACGGCCTCGGATACTTCGTCGGCCGTCCCAGGGGCTGAAAGGAGCGCGAGCGATGCACCCCGTAGCGCTTCCCAGCTGCCGCTTCTGCGGCGACCGGATCGTCGGGCTGGAAGGTCAGGACTGCATGCTGCCCGCCTACTCCCTGGGAGAGGACGAGGCCGGTCGGCGCATCGAGGCCGGCGGCTGGACCGGGGCCGCGCACCAGCGGTGCCTGGTCGAATCGGCCGCCGGACCGGACTGGGCGACGGTACTGACCCGGTGGAACGCCGCCGGGGCTGCACCGGGCGGGCGGGCCCTGTTCCCCGGGGGCGAGGTCGCTTGGATCCCCGGCGCGGACCAGTACCGGTTCGTCTGGTCCGACGGCCGACAGCTCACGCTTCGACAGGGTGAGCTGGATGCTGCCGAAGACCGGGCAGGGGTGTGGTGCGCGCGGCTGCGCACCCTGCTCGCCTCGACCGACAGCGAGGCCTGGGACGCGGTGACGGAACGAATGCGCCCGGCCGTAGTCGACGGAATGCTCCCGCTGGGCGACCTGATGGCCGCCCTCGATGTGGCGACCGCCAAGTACGACCCCGACGTGGTGCGGTCCGGGCTGGTCACCATCGGACGGATGCGGGACTCCTGGCGGGGCCGCGTCGCCCTCGGCCCCTACAAGAAGTGCAAGGACTGCGTGGTCGTCCACTATCGGGTCGCTCTCCCGGCCGAGGCGCACAGCGCGGCCCGGACGCTCACGGCCCTTCGCCTGCGTTGACGGTTCCTGCGACACGGTGATTGCAGTGACCTGCCCAGAAGCGCAGTGGTCTGCCCACCCGTGGTCCTTCCCGGAGGCCGGCGGAAGGAGGGAGCCTCGGCGTCGCGCCCGGCGCGGTCGGCGCCGGGGTGGGCCCCGACTCTCGTCGAGCGGCTGCCGCCGCAACTCGAAGAACGTCCGTCCGCTCAGCCGTTCGTCCATGACCTGCACGAGGCGGGCTTCGGCTCGATGCTCGCCAACCTGCTGTGCGGCAACCGGAACCTCCACTCCCCGACCGCCGCGGCCAAGATCCTGGCCCTGGTGGGGTGCGCCCAGGCGGTAAGGACTGCTGGGAGTGTTGTCGGGCGGCCGGCTGGCCGTCCCTCGTCGTCACCGCGTCAGGGAAGGGCAGGGACCGGCTTTGAACCCCTGGATGATCGAAGCCGACCGGTCCGCGCACTTTAACGGCTGTCCTGGGCGACCGTCCGCTCCCCTGAGTCCCCCGAGTCCCCCGAGGGCCCTCCTGCCCGTCCGCACGGCGAAGGCCGGCTCCCGTGACTCAGGTCATGGGAACCGGCCTCAGTCATGGGAACCGGCCTTCGACGTGCCTGCTCAGAAGCTGATGCCCGTCAGCGCGCCCAGGCTCTTCACGTCGGCGTAGGAGTGCTTGCCGGAGATGAAGATGTTGACGCCGTAGTAGTTGAACAGCCAGCAGCCGAAGGCGAGCAGGGCCAGGTAGGCGGCCTTGCGGCCCTTCCAGCCGGCGGTCGCGCGGGCGTGCAGGTAGCAGGCGTAGGCGACCCAGGTGATGAACGACCAGGTCTCCTTGGGGTCCCAGCCCCAGTAGCGGCCCCACGCGTCACCCGCCCAGATCGCGCCCGCGATGATCGTGAACGTCCACAGCGGGAAGACGGCCGCGTTGACGCGGTAGGCGAACTTGTCGAGGGAGGCGGAGGCGGGCAGCCGGTCCAGGACCGAGTTCGCGAACCTGCCGGGCTTGCCGCCGGTCGCGAGCTTGTTCTCGTACGCGTCCTTGAACAGGTACAGGATCGTGGCGACCGCGCCGACATAGAACACCGCGCCGCAGAAGATGGCCGTGGAGACGTGGATGTACAGCCAGTACGAGTGCAGGGCGGGGACGAGTTGGTCGCTCGCCGTGTAGAGGACCGTCACCGCGAGGCCCAGGTCCAGCAGGACCGTGGTGATCAGGAACAGGCCGAGCCAGCGCACGTTCTTCCGCAGCGCCAGCAGCCCGAGGTAGACGCCGACGGCCACCGTGGAGAAGGTGAGGTTGAACTCGTACATGTTGCCCCACGGCGCCCGCTGCACCGAGGCCGCACGGGCGACCACGCCGCCGAGCTCGACCAGGAACGCCAGCACCGTGAGCGAGATGGCGATCCGGCCGTACATGTCGCCCTGCTCGTCGCCCCCGTGCGCGCCGGGCCCGTCGGGTACGTCGCGTGCGCCGGCCGCCGAGCGCACGACGACCTGCGGACGCTCCAGGACGGCCGTGCCGCCATTCCGCTTGACGGTGACGGCCGGTCCCCCGGCCTTGGTCTTCGTCCCGGCGGTGAGCGCGGCGGCGGTACGGCCGACCTTGCTGCGGCTGCCGAAGAGCCATTCCGCGATGTACGCGAAGAAGGCCAGGGTGTAGACGGCCATCGCGGAGTAGATCAGCGTGTTGCTGATGCTCGCGAGGTGTTCGTTGGTGGCGGCGGCCAACTCGGTTGCGGCGGCGAGAGTCACTTCTCAGCCCCTTCGGCAGGTACGGCTTGGGGGTCGGGGGAATCCGAGGGACCGGGGCCGGACGCCCCGGAGGCCTGGTCGTACAGGGTCCCGGCGAGGTCGCCGAGCTCCTCGGGCACCTTGGCGGACTCGCTGCGGCCGAGGCCGGCCATCTCGACGACCGTCACGCCGTCGTCGCCCCGCACCGCGCGCACCCACACCCGGCGGCGCTGGATGAACAGGGAGCCGGCCAGTCCGAAGATCGCGGCGATGGCGCCGGCGAGCGCCCAGCCGCTCGCGGGCTGCTGGGTGACCTGGAAGTTCGCCCACTGCCTGGTGCCCTCGTAGGTGACCGAACCGGCGCCGTCGGGCAGGGTCATGGTCTCGCCGGGCTTGAGGTTCTCCCTCAGCTGCGCGCCCTTGGCGTCCTTGAACCCCTTCATGTGGGTCTTGTCGAGCTGGTACACGCTCTTCGGGATGCCCGCGTTCACGCCGAGGTCGCCGTGGTACGGCGTCAGGTTCAGCACCGGGTTGCCGAGCGCCGGGAAGGAGGAGGCCGTCTCCATGCCCTTGGTGTAGGTCGGCAGGAAGAACGCCGAGATGCCGAGCTGCTCGGTGACGCCCTTGGCGTTGCGGTAGCCGTCGAGCACCCTGATCACGCCGGTGGAGGTGACGTTGGAGTCCAGCGGCAGCAGCGGTACGGCGTCGCTGTAGACGACCTCGCCCTTGCCGTCCCGGACGGTGATGACGGGCGCGTAGCCGTGGGCGGTGAGGTAGACCTTCGAGTCGGCGATCTCCAGCGGGTGGTTGACCTTGACGACGGTCTTCTCGTCCTTGCCGTAGGCGCCCACGCTGTAGGTGAGGGCGGCCTGGTAGGTGCGCGGGGTGCCCTTGTTGGGGCCCGAGGTCTCGTACGTGCCGGTGAACTTGTCCAGGTCGAAGCTGAACGGGTTCAGGTCGTCGGTGCTGAAGAGGCTGCCCGACTTGAAGTCGTTGTACTGGGTGAGGGTGTTGGAGAACCCGTCGCCCTCGACGACCAGCTTGTTGCCCTCGGCCTTGAAGAGCTGGCCCCAGGCGAAGGCGACCAGCATCACGATCAGCGCGATGTGGAAGGCGAGGTTGCCGACCTCGCGGGCGTAGCCCTTCTCGGCGGCGACGGCGTCCCCGACGAGGTGCGAGCGGAAGCGGCGCTTCTTCAGCAGGGCGAGCGCGGCCTCACGGACCTGCTCCGGCTCGGCCTCGGTGCGCCAGGTGGTGTACGCGGGCAGCCGGTTCAGACGCCTGGGCGCACCCGGCGGGCGGCTGCGCAGCTGGCCGACGAACTGCCAGGTGCGGGGCACGATGCAGCCGATGAGGGAGACGAACAGCAGGATGTAGACCGCGGAGAACCACACCGAGCTGTAGACGTGGAAGAGGCCGAGCCGGTCGTAGAGCGGCGCGAGCGTCTCGTGTGCCTCGCGGAAGTCGGCGACCTTCGTCTCGTCGGTGCCGGACTGCGGGATCAGCGAGCCGGGGATCGCGCCGAGCGCCAGCAGCAGCAGGAGCAGCAGCGCGACCCGCATGGAGGTGAGCTGCCGCCAGAACCAGCGGGTCCAGCCGATCACGCCCATGCCGGGGGCGTCGCCCAGGGTCTCGGCGGGGGCGGTGGACAGCTGGGAGCCGGCCGCGCCGAGGTCCTTGTCGTCGGATGCGGCGGCCTCGGTCGGCGCGCTGGGCGTGGTGTTGCTCATGGATCAGATCCCCACATCGAAACCGGCGGACCAGGACTGCACGTCCTGCACGAGACGATCCCACGCACCGGTCAGCAGCAGGACACCGGTCAGGATCATCATGCTGCCGCCGATCCGCATCACCCAGACGTAGTGGCGCTTGACCCAGCCGAAGGCGCCGAGCGCCTTGCGGAAGGCGACGGCGGCGAGCACGAACGGCACGCCGAGCCCGAGGCAGTAGGCGACGGTCAGCAGGGCGCCGCGGCCGGCGCTGCCCTGCTGGGAGGAGAGGGCCAGCACGGAGGCGAGGGTGGGGCCGATGCAGGGCACCCAGCCGATGCCGAACAGGGCGCCCAGCAGCGGGGCGCCGACGAGCCCGGTGACGGGCTTCTTGTGGATGCGGAACTCGCGCTGGGTCATCCAGGGCATCAGGCCCATGAAGAAGGCGCCCATGAGGATCATGAGCACGCCCAGCACCTTGGACAGGACGTCCTGGTTCGCCTTGAGCGTGTCGCCGAAGTACCCGAACAGGGCCCCGCTGGAGACGAACACGAAGGTGAAGCCGAGGACGAAGAGGGAGGCGCCGGCGACCATCCGACCGCGCCGGGCCTCCGCCAGGTCGGTGCCGGCGACACCGGTGACGTACGAGAGGTAGCCGGGGACGAGCGGCAGGACGCACGGCGAGAAGAAGGAGACGAGACCGCCGAGCAGCGCGACGGGCAACGCGACCAGCAGCGCGCCGTTGAGCACGGTGTCGTTGTAGCCCGACGCGGCGAGCGTGGTGAGAGAGCTCACGTCACTTCTCCGCGAGGACGGGAGCGATCATCTTGCGCAGCTTGTCCTCGCTGAGCGCGGCCAGCGAGCGGGCGGCGATCTTGCCGTCCCGGTCTATGACCAGCGTCGAGGGGATGGCCTGGAGGCTGAGCGTGCCCTTCTTGAAGCGCAGCAGCAGCTTGCCCTTCGGGTCGGACAGGCTGGGGTAGGTGATGCCCTGCTGCTTCTCGAAGGCGAGGGCGTTGTCGTTGCTGGTGTCGAGCGTGTTGATGCCGACGAACTGCACGCCCCGGCCCTTGAGATCGGTGTAGACCTTCTCGAAGTTCGGCGCCTCGGCACGGCACGGGGAACACCAGGAGCCCCACACGTTCAGTACGACGATCTTGCCCTTGTACTGCTTGAGGTCGAGCTGTCCTCCGGCGACGGTCTTGCCGGACAGGTCGGGGGCGGCGTCCCGCTTGCCCAGCTCGACGGTGGAGATGCCGTCCTTGCCCATCACGAAGTTGGTGTCACCGCCGCCTCCGGAGGCGCCTCCGGAGGTGCACGCGGACAGCAACAGCGCGGCGACGGCTCCGCCGACGGCCGTGGTCAGGGCTGCACGGCGCGATGGGACCCGGTCGGTCGAGCGCGGATGGGCGTGGCTGGCGGCACTCATGTGAAAAGTTTCGCATGCCCGTTCTGGGGATCTTGCCCACCCCCCTTGCGGGGAGAAAACCGCATTTCAGGCGGCACTCGGAGAGGCGCTGGAGGTGGCCGTGCCGGTGCCGGCGGTGGTGCCTGCGGTGGTGCCCGCGGTGGCGGGGCTTGCGGCCAGGAACGCCTTCCACCCACCGGCCGGCTGCTGCCCGACGTCAAGCGTGCGCAGCTTGTCGAGGACCTCCGGCTTCTGGACGTCGATCCAGTCCACGAACTGCCGGAAGGAGACCAGCCGCACGTCGGCGCCCTTCTCCTTCTCGCGCGCGATGTGCTTGAAGGCCTCCTCGACGGCGTCCATGTAGATGCCGCCGTTCCACTGCTCGAAGTGGTTGCCTATGAAGAAGGGTGCGCGGTTCGTCTCGAATGCCCGCTTGAATCCCTGTATGTACGCCTGGGCCGCCTGCTTCTGCCAGCCCGGGTAGTTGTGGCTGGGCGCCTTGGTCGAGTTGATCGACTGGTTGGCGAGCATGTTGTAGTCCATGGAGAGGACCTCGAAACCGCGGCCGGGGAACGGTATCTGCTGCAACGGCAGGTCCCAGATGCCGTCCTTCTTCTTCGGCCACACCTGACGCCCGCCCGGCGAGGAGGCGTCATAGCGCCAGCCGAGGGCGCGGGCGGTCGGCAGCAGGTTGTCCTGACCGAGCAGACAGGGCGTACGGGCGCCGACGAGTTCCTTGTCGTAGTCGAAGGGCAGCGCGGGCAGGTCGGTCCAGCCGGTGTTGGTCCGCCACTCCTTCACGAACGACTTCGCCTGGTCGATCTCGCTGCGCCACTGCGCGGGCGTCCACTTGCCGACCGAGCCGTGACCCTCGCCGCAGAAGTGCCCGTTGAAGTGGGTGCCTATCTCGTGCCCCTCGAGCCAGGCCCGGCGGACGCCCGCGAGGGTCATCTTCACGTGGTCGTCGGTGAGATAGCCGATGTCGGAGGCGCCGCGCGGGTTGTTCGGGGGGTCGTAGAGCCGCTTCTTCGACTCGGGCAGCAGATACAGCCCGGAGAGGAAGAAGGTCATGCCGGCGCCGTGCTCCTTGGCCAGGTCGAGGAAGCGCGGGAAGAGACCGTTGCCGACCTCGCCGGCGCCGTCCCAGGAGAAGACCACGAACTGCGGCGGCTCCTGGCCGGGCTCCAGCGGCACGGGCTTGGCCGGCTGGTGGGGCTGCTTGCCGGTGAAGGAGGTGGAGCCGTCGCCGATCGGGCGGGCGGCGGGCTTCGACTTCGGGCTGCCGGAGGGCCCCTTCCCCGAGTCGCCGGAACCGCCGGCGGGGGAAGGCTCGTCCGACCCCGTGAGGCTGCCGCAGCCCACGAGTCCGGCGGCGGCAGCAGCACCGGCGCCGAGTCCGAGTGCTCCCCTTCGGGTGATGGCGCGCATGGCAACCCCGTTCGTCACGTTCTCTGGTGTCACCCATTCAGAGGACATGACGAACGAGGAGGTTCCGCCAATACGTCCGGATTCCGTAACAGACCGCTCAATTCAAGCCACGAGTCGGTCGACGTCGTTCACCCGGTGGAGACGGCTCGGGCGGCCGCCCGGTGGAGACGGCTCACGGCGGCCGGAGGCTACGCGCCGAAGGCCTTGCCCTGGCCCTGCACCGGCTTGGCGCCGGCGCGGAGATGGGCGGGCACGAGGTCGATGGCGGGCTCGCTGTAGCCGACGGACACGATCCGGTCGCCCCGGTACGTGAAGGTCGTCAGCGAGGCGAGCGTGCACTGCCGCTTGCGCGGGTCGTGCCACAGCCGCCGCCGTTCGACGTAGGACCGCACGATCCAAATCGGCAGCTGGTGGCTGACGAGCACCGCCTCGTGTCCGCGCGCCGCGTCCTTGGCCGCGTCCAGCGCGCCCATCATCCGCACGACCTGGTCCACGTACGGCTCGCCCCAGGACGGCCTGAACGGGTTGACGAGGTGCTTCCAGTTCTCGGGCCGGCGCAGCGCCCCGTCCCCCACACCGAAGGTCTTGCCCTGGAAGACGTTCTCGGCCTCGATGAGCCGGGCGTCGGACGCCAGGTCGAGACCGTGCGCCTTGGCGATCGGGGTCGCCGTCTCCTGCGCCCGCTCCAGCGGTGAGGCGACGACGTGCGTGACGTCACGGGGGGCGAGGTGCTCGGCGACCCGGTCGGCCATCTGCCGGCCCAGCTCGGAGAGGTGGTAGCCGCCGAGCCGGCCGTAGAGGACCCCGTGGGGGTTGTCGACCTCGCCGTGCCGCATGAGGTGGACGACGGTGATGTCCTGGCCGGCGCCGTTCGTGTCGAAGGTGCTCATTCCGCCGTGGCCTCCGCAGCCGCTCGGGCCGCCGCCGGGAGGGCGTCGGCGATTCTCTGGACGGCCGCGTCGTCGTGGGCCGTGGACACGAACCACGACTCGAAGGACGACGGCGGCAGGTAGACGCCGTTCTCCAGCAGCGAGTGGAAGAAGGCGGTGAAGCGGAAGGACTCCTGCGCCTTCGCGTCCTCGTAGTCCCGCACGGGCCGGTCCGTGAAGAAGACGGAGAACATGTTGGAGGCGCTCTGCAGCGTGTGCGCGACGCCCTCCTTCGTCAGCGCGGCGGAGACGAGCGCCTGGATCTGCTCGGACACGGCGTCGACCTTGGCGTACGCGGCGTCGTCGAGGAGCCGCAGCTGGGCGAGCCCGGCGGCGGTGGCGACCGGGTTCCCGGAGAGCGTGCCGGCCTGGTAGACGGGCCCGGCGGGCGCGAGGTGCGCCATGACGTCGGCGCGTCCGCCGAACGCGGCGGCGGGGAAGCCGCCGCCCATGACCTTCCCGAAGGTCATGAGGTCGGGCCGCACCCCGTCGATCCCGAACCATCCGGACCGGCTGGTGCGGAACCCGGTCATGACCTCGTCGGAGATGAACAGCGCGCCGTTCGCCCGGCAGGCGTCCTTGAGTCCCTGGTTGAAGCCGGGCAGCGGCGGCACGACGCCCATGTTGCCCGGCGAGGCCTCGGTGATCACGCAGGCGATCTCGCCGGGGTGCCGGTGGAAGGCCTCCTGCACGGCTTCGAGGTCGTTGTACGGCAGGACGATGGTGTCGGCGGCCTGGGCGCCGGTGACGCCGGGGGTGTCGGGCAGCGCGAAGGTGGCGACGCCGGACCCGGCGGAGGCGAGGAGCGAGTCGACGTGCCCGTGATAGCACCCGGCGAACTTGATCACCTTGCTGCGCCGGGTGAAGCCGCGGGCGAGCCGGATGGCGGACATGGTCGCCTCCGTCCCGCTGGACACCAGACGCACCTGCTCCACGGGCCCGACCCGCTCGACGATCTCCTCGGCGAGCGCGACCTCGCCCTCACCGGGCGTGCCGAAGGAGGTGCCGCGCGAGACGGCGTCCTGCACGGCCGAGATGACCTCGGGGTGGGAGTGCCCGAGGATCATGGGCCCCCAGGAGCAGACGAGGTCGACGTACTCCCGGCCATCGGCGTCCGTCAGGTACGGGCCGGCGCCGGACACCATGAACCGGGGCGTTCCGCCCACGGCACGGAAGGCGCGCACCGGGGAGTTCACGCCGCCCGGCGTGACGACGGACGCACGGTCGAACAACGCCTGCGAGACAGGCGCATCGTATGAATAGGGCAGTTCGCTCATGACCTGCGGCTTCTCCGACCTTTTCCGACTTGTTGGACTCCGGTTGCCAGTGACATCCCAGGGTAGGCCAGGGGGCCCGGCGGCCCGCGGGCCCGGGGCAGGCGCGGCGGGACGGGCGCACGGCGCCACCGTCGGCGGAGGGCGGCGCCGCCGGCGCCGGACCGGCGGCCCTACTGACCGGACGGTTAGTACCTCCTCCCCGTCGGCCGGAGATCCGCTCGGCCGCCCGCTTCACCATCTGCGAAACTGAGTCGGAACGGGCCTGACAGACGTAGCTCTCACCGACCGTGTGTCGAGGGGCTGCGAAGATCCTGCGGACAGGTGTTTCAACGCACGTTTCGGCGGGCGGCCGTGGGGGAGGTCACTGACACGATGATCGGGTTGCGCGGCCGGGGCCACGCGTCCTAGAAAAGCAGTCGGGTGGAGATATGCATCGCGGTGGCGGACTGGGCGAGGGGACTGACGACCTGGGTCCTCGACGTGCCCGGCGGGGAAGGCACCGGCGCGACGCGGAGGAAGCCAACGAAGCACGTCAGACGCAGGCACAAGGTGTACCGAGTGAGCCCGAACGGGTCGACCGGCGAGTCGACCAGCGGGTCGACCGCCTCCGGGCGGGGAGCAGGAATGGTGGTCGGGTGGGGGTGACGTACAAGTACTTCGGCGCGCCCGACGGTGCGACCGCGGCCCGCGTCCCCATCTCGATGCGCCCCGAGGAGCTCGGCGGCGACGAGCTCGGCATGAACGGCATGTTCACCAAGATCAAGCCGGAGACGATGGCCGCGATGGTGCTGACCGGCATCGAAGGCGTCCCCCTCCACAAGGTGCCCCCGCTGGAGCTGGTCGTCCTGCACCCCGACTACGCCGTCGTGAAGCTCCCGATGACGGTCGTCGACCCCCTCCGCGACATCGGCGAGGAAGCGGTCGGCGCGGCCGCGTTCATCTGGTCCACGGTGCCGGACCGGGGCGGTCCCCGGGACGCGTTCAACGTCTACCAGCTGCTGCACGAGTGGCAGGACTTCTCGCATCGGCTTCACGAGGCGGGGCATCAGCCGTACTGCCTCGTGTGGCCCTGACCCGGGGTTCCACCGGCAGCGGGCGAGGCCTTCCGGCCTCGCCTTTTCCATGCCGGCGAGCGCTCGTGCGGCCAGGACGCACGCGGGGCGCCCCGGCCCCGCCGGATGCCCGATGTGCCCTGCGCTTCCGCACCGGGGGCCGTTCCCGCTGTCAGGGGCGTGTGTCAGGGGCGGCCGTCGGCGGTGGGGAGGCCCACTCCGCCCAGGACGGTGAGGTCCGTGCGGCGCGGTGGGGACGCCAACAGCGCGAGGACGTCCGCGGGGTCGGGACCGCCGGCCCGTGACGGAGCGGCGAGGGCGGCCTGCGCACTGTTCTCGTCCTGCCAGACCTCGGTGACGTGCACCGTGTCCGGGTCCGCCGCGTCCTGACCGATCAGGTAGATCTCGCAGCCGGGCGAGCCGTCCAGCCGCTCCGCGACCCCCAGCAGGACGGCGGCGAGTTCACCGCCCCTGCCCGGGTGCGCGGTCATGGTCATCAGTCTGCCGATCATGGTCAGACCAGGGTGGTGATGCAGAACGGGTGGCCGGCGGGGTCCAGCAGGACCCGCCACCGGTCGGGCCGGGGCTGGGCCGGGGGCTCGACGGCGCCCAGGGCCAGCAGGTGGGCCTGCGCGGACTCCAGGTCGTCGACGCCCAGTTCGATGTGGGCCTGCTTCTCCTGGGAGGGGTCCGGCCAGGTGGGACGCCGGTAGTCGGCCAGCCGGTTGAAGCCCAGTCCGGCCGAGCCCTCCTGGCCGAGCAGGACGAAGTCGTCGCTGGAGTAGGCGACGGGCAGGCCGAGGGCCTCGCCGTAGAAGCGGGCCAGTTCGGCGGGGTCCGGGCAGTCGAAGGTGACGGCCGCGTAGCGGATCGCGGGTGCGGAAGTGCTTCCAGTGCTCATGGGGACGACGCTATGACGGGACCAGGACAGATTCGGTCCTGGTCATGCGGGACACTTCACGATGTGATCAGCACATCCGCCCGCCTGCTGCGACTGGTCTCGCTGCTGTCCGCGCGGCCGTCGTGGACCTGCGGCGAGCTGGCCGACCACATGGCGGTCACCGAGCGCACGGTGAGGCGGGACATCGCCAGGCTTCGGGAACTCGGCTACGGAGTCGAGTCCGACCCCGGGCCGTGGGGCGGCTACCGCCTCCGCGCCGGATCCCGGGTGCCGCCGCTGATCCTCGACGACGAAGAGGCACTCGCCGTGGCCGTCGGGCTGCGCGAGGCCGCGCTGAGCGGCGTGCTCGGCGGTGACCAGGCCGCGCTGTCCGCTCTGCTGAAACTGCGTCAGGTCCTGCCGGGCCGGATCGCGGACCGGCTGGGCGAGATGGACGCCGCGTTCGTGCACACCACACGGCTCGACGCGCCGCAGATCGCGCCCGGCATGCTGCTGGAACTGGCCGGCGCGTGCCGCCGGAGCAAGCGTTGCCGACTGTCGTACCGCGACCGGGAGGGGAAGGCCACCGTCCGGGACGTCGACCCGTACCGCCTGGTGCACACGGGACGCCGTTGGTACTTCGTCGCCCGGGACGTGACGCGGGACGAGTGGCGCACCTTCCGGGCCGACAGGGTCGACCGGATACAGCCGACCGGGCGCCCGGTGGAACTCGTCGACCCACCCGACCCGGCGCTGCTCGTCTCCCGCTCCATCGCGACCGGCCCCTACCCGCTCCACGTGACGATCCGCCTCCCGCTGCCCATGGAACAGGCCCTTCGGCTGGTTCCGCCGACGGTCGGCACCCACCGCCCGGAAGGCCCCGACGCGACGATCGTCGACATCGGCGGCCCCGACGCGGACGGGCTCGCCGGGTACCTCCTCAGCCTGGCCACACCACTGCGGGTCCTGTCACCGGACGACGTACGGGAAGCCCTGCTGCGCCGCACCCGGGAACTGATCGAGGACAACGTGAACGGTCGACCGGGCTTCGGCGTTCGCGGGTGAGCTGCCGGATACGCCCGGGAAAGCCACGGTGCGGGCGCTGTGGTTTCGCCGGGGAGCCGGCCGTCCGGCGGCTCGTCCTCGCGTAGCGGCAATTCCCTCCACTCAATAGTCGGAGGAGAAAGTCATTCAGTTCCCGCCGTTCAGCGGATTCGGAAGCATCGGGGGCTCACGGGGGGGCGCGGAATCACCGCACGCCTTCTTTTGTGCTCCCGCTCCGGCGCTGCCGGGTGCTTTTCGGCGGGGCGGAAGGGTAGGTCCCGTGTGCCGTCCGCGCGGGAGGCACGCACCGTGATGCCCGGAATCCTGGAGAACGCATGACCCCGGAAATAGAGAACGCCTTCGCCGCCGTCAGGAGCGAGCACGGACCGGACTCGATCACGCGGGTCGAGGAGATGGTGGCAGCGGGCAGACAACAAGGTCACCCGCTCCAGAAGGGCGCCAAGTGGATCTTGCCGGGAATTTCACAGCAACCCTGGCACGATCCCTACGGCCACCCGGAACTCGCGCCCGTGGTGCACGCGTTCGAGGCCAACCACGCGGCTGTCAAGAAGGAGCTGGACGACGCCTGGGCCGCGCGCAGGAGCGCGTTCTCGGACTACGAGCACTATCTGACCCGCCAGTCCGACTGGCAGGCCCTGTACCTGTTCCGCAAGGGCGCCCTCGTGACCGAGTCGGCCGAGACCGCGCCGACCGCCTTCGCCGTGCTCAAGGAGTACGCGGTCGACACCGAGGTGCTCTGCCCCCTGCTGGAGTGCCACTTCTCGACCCTGCTGCCGGGCGCTGCGATCGCCCCGCACTGCGACCTGTGGAACTTCAGCATCAACCTGCACCTGGCGGTCGACATCCCCGACGGGTGCGCCATCACCGTCGCCGGGGAGACCCGGTCGTGGGAGGAGGGCAAGTGCCTGCTCTTCGACTACTCCTTCGAGCACGAGGCGTGGAACCGGGGCGAACGCCCACGCACCTGTCTGCTCGTCGATCTCTGGCACCCGGAGACCACCGTCCCCGAACGCAGGGCGCTCGTCGCGCTGATGACCGAGATCCGCAAGCTGATGGGCGAGGGGTGAGCGGGCGCGCCCCTGCGCGCTCACCACCCGACAGGGACCACCTCGGCCTCGGCCTGGACCCGGCCCGAGCTGCGGAACCACAGGTCGAACCGTATTTTCTGGCCCACCTTCAGCGAGGGCGGGTCGAGGACCATGATGTCGACGTCGTAGGGCGTCATCCGCAGGGTTCCGCCGGCCGGGACGGTGAGGGACTCGACCGGCTCCATCCGCCCCGTGCTGTTGCGCGTGACGTTCCGGCCGAGCATGGTCACCCCGAGGTCCCGGGACGAGACGGACACGAGGACGTCCCCGGCGGTGCCGGTGTTGGTGATGTCGAAGAAGGCGGCGGTGCTGGCGGGGTTGGCCGGTTTGAAGATGCGTCCGTTGCCGACGTCGATCCTGGCGGGCGGGTCGCCGGCGGCGCCCGTCGTGGTGTAGGCCGTCAGAAGCATCAGAGCCGTCACGCACGTGACCAGCGGCACCACGGCGGCGCTCAGTGCGCCGGCCAGCCGCCGGGACGGTGAGGGCCCGGCCGGCGCCTCGTTGCTCATCGGACCGCCTCCAGTGAGGGAGAAGAAGTGGTGTCGCCGGTCTCCGCCTCGGCGGACTCCTGGCGAGGTGCCGTGAAGGCCCTGAGCCGCAGGCTGTTGGCGACCACGAGGACCGAGCTGGCGGACATGGCCACGGCCGCGAACATCGGGTTGAGCCAGCCGGTGGCGGCCAGCGGCACGGTGACCAGGTTGTAGCCGAAGGCCCAGGCGAGGTTGGCCCGGATGGTGCCCAGGGTCCGGCGGGTGAGCCGTACGGCGGCGACCACGGCGTGCATGTCCTCGCGCACCAGCGTGATGTCGGCGGCCCCGATGGCCGCGTCCGTTCCACCGCCCATGGCGATGCCCAGGTCCGCGCAGGCCAGGGCGGCGGCGTCGTTGACCCCGTCGCCGATGACGGCGACGTGACGCCCGTCCTCCTGCAGCTTCAGGACGATGTCCGCCTTGCCTTGCGGCGTGATCGCCGCGTACACCTCGTCGATGCCCACCTGCTCGGCCACGGCACGGGCGGCGGCGGGGCTGTCGCCGGTCACCAGGATCGGCTCGATGCCCAGCGCGCTCAGCTGCCGGACGGCGGAGCGGGCGGCGGGCCTCAGCGTGTCGCCGATGGCGAGGACGGCGACCGGACGCCCGTCCTGCTCCACGACCACCGCGGTCCGCGCGGCCGCCTGCGCCCGCTCCAGGGCCTGCTGCAACGGGTCGGGCAGGGCCGTCCCGGGCCGCGGGCGTCCGACGAAGACCTCGTGGCCGTCGGCCTGTCCGCGCACGCCCAGGCCGGGCACGGCCCGGAAGCCGGTCACGGACGGCAGTCCGGCGTCTCCCGCCGCGTGGCGGGCGGCGGCGACGACGGCCCGGCCGATGGGGTGCTCGGATCCGTACTCGACCGCTCCGGCGAGCTGGAGGATCCGGTCGGCGTCCTCGCCGGGACGCACGGTCGTCCCGGCCAGCGTCATCCGGCCGGTGGTGAGGGTGCCGGTCTTGTCGAAGACCACCGTGTCGACCCGCTGCAGCCGCTCCAGTGCCTCCGGGCCCCGGATCAGCACGCCGAGTTGGGCCCCTCGCCCGGTGGCCGCCATGAACGCGGTCGGTGTGGCCAGGCCGAGTGCGCAGGGGCAGGCCACTACGAGCACGGCGACGGCCGCGGTCACGGCGGCTCCGGGGTCCGCTCCGGCGCCCAGCCAGAAGCCGAGGACCGTGCAGGCCACGGTCACGATGGCGGGGACGAACACCTCCGCCACGCTGTCGGCCAGCCGCTGCATGCGGGCCTTGCCCGCCTGCGCGTCGCTCACCAGCTTGGTGATCCGGGCGAGCTGGGTGTCCGCGCCGACCGCGGTGGCCCGCACCACCACGAGCCCGCCGGCGTTGACGCCGCCGCCCACGACCGCCGAGTCCGGTCCCACCTCGACGGGCGTGCTCTCGCCGGTGACCAGGGAGAGGTCGAGAGCGGAGCTGCCCTCGGTCACGATCCCGTCGGTGGCGACCTTCTCCCCCGGCCGCACCATGAACTCCTGGCCCACCCGGAGTTCGGAGACCGGAATACGGCGGCCTCGACCGCCTTCCTTCAACTCGACGTCCTTGGCGCCGAGTTCGGCGAGGGCGCGCAGAGCCGAACCGGTGCCCCGCTTGGCCCGTTCCTCCAGGTACCGGCCCGCGAGGACGAACAGCGGCACGCTCACGGCCGCTTCCAGGTAGAGGTGCGCGCTCCCCGGGTCGGCCTCGGGCAGGAGACGGAACGGCATGCGCATCCCGGACTCGCCCGCTCCCCCGAAGAACAGGGCGTACGTGGACCACGCGAAGGACGCGAGGACACCGAGGGACACCAGGGTGTCCATGGTGGCGGTGGCGTGCCGCAGTCCCTTCAGGGCCCGCTGGTGGAACGGCTGGGCGCTCCACGCCACGACGGGCGCGGCCAGGTTGAAGCAGAGCCACTGCCAGTGGTCGAACTGCAGGGCGGGCGTTATGGACAGCACCAGCACGGGGATCGACAGCAGCGCCGTGATGAGGAGCCGGTCACGCTCGCCGACGCCCGCAGGACCCTGCGGCCGGTCGTGCGCCGTCTCCCCGCCCTGCTGCCGGGCGGGCTCCGGCGGCAGTTCGGCCGTGTAGCCGGCGCTCTCCACCACGGAGATCAACTGTTGTGAGGTCACGGACTGCGGATGGGTGACCCGGGCCCGCCCGGTGGCAAGGTTGACCGTCGCCGACACGCCTTCGACGCGGCCCAGCTTCTTCTCCACCCGGCCCACGCAGGCCGCGCACGTCATCCCGCCCACCACCAGGTCGGTGGTCATGGCGGACGCGTCCGCCGCGGGGCCGCCCTCGAGGTTCGTCACCGGCTCGCCTCCGCTCCCGCGCCGGCCGGCCCCAGGCCGTGCATGTCCGGCATACCCGGCTCGTCGCCGGAGTCCGAGGCGGGGACCGTACGGTGCATCCCCGGCGCCACTGGACCCGCCATCCGCCCGACGGCGTAGGAGAGCGCCGTGAGCGACAGCATCAGCACGACGAATCCCACCAGGGCGGGCGGTACGGCGAAGCCGCGCTTCGGTGCGTGCGGCGATGTCATCAGGACTCCTTCGTGGACGGCGGCACCTACCCCCCGACTGCATACGGTAGGGGGGTATGGGTGAATTGTTGGAATCCGAGAGTGTGACAAAAAACTTCACCAATGCCGGGAACCGATCGGCCCGCCTGTCCGACTACCTGAAACAGGGCACTTTTCATTACCCTCGAAGTAAAGTCCAGACCGTGACACAGATACAGTCACCCCATCCATTGGACAGGCACCTTAATCGGTCATACATGAAACTCGGACGAGGTTCGAGGTGGCCGGAAACCAAAGGTTTATCGGGTCGTTTCCAAGCCGATACACGAAAGCCCCTCCGCCATAGAACGCGTCCGCCCGCTCGGCAAGCCGCTCCCCGGCCAGTCCAAAACCGATCCGCGAGCGCTTGTAGCGGCGCACGGAGTGAGCCACGATCCGAGGCGAGCCGCGCTTCGCACAGGTGATCGGTAATGGCCATCGCCTTCCGCCGCAGCGCACACGCAATGAGAGGTCCGCCCCCCGATCGAGGGCGGACTCTTAGGGGGATCAGCCGCGCCATGCCTGCAATGAAGTCGTTGTCCGCTCCGTCACGTCAGCGCCTCGGACTGACCTTGCTCGTCCTGGCAGCAGCGCAGTTGGTCATCTCGCTCGACTACAACATCGTCTACGTCGCCCTCCCCGACATCGGCAGCGCCCTCGGCTTCTCCGGGCAGGACCTCCAGTGGGTGGTCAGCGCCTACGTCGTGACCACGGGAGGGTTCCTGCTGCTCGGCGGCCGAGCCACCGATCTGCTGGGAAGGCGCCGGATCTTCGTCGTGGCCGCACTGCTGTACGCGGTCTCGTCCCTCGTGGGCGGGCTGTCGGAGTCCGCGGGCGTCCTCGTCGCGGTCCGCGCCGTCCAGGGCGTCGGCGGCGCCCTGCTGTTCCCCGCCACCCTCTCCCTGATCAACACCCTCTACGACGAGGGGCCCAGCCGTAACCGTGCGCTGGCCGTGTGGGGAGCCGCCGGAGCCGGCGGCCTGTGCTTCGGGTCGCTGCTGGGCGGGGTGCTGGTCGACGCCCTCGGCTGGCCGGCCGTGTTCTTCGTCAACGTTCCGCTGGCCGGCGCGATCGCCGTGGCGGGAGCGTTGCTCTTCCCCGCGGACGGACCGCCGGCCCCGCAGCGGAACTTCGACCTGCTGGGCGCGCTGACCGGCACCGCGGGGATCACCCTGCTCGTCTTCGTCCTCATCCACGCGCCGGAGGCCGGCTGGGGCAGCCGCTCCGTGCTGGTCTGCGCCGCCGTCTCCGTGATCCTGCTGGCGTTCTTCGTCGGCGTCGAGCTGCGCGTGGAGGCCCCACTCACGCCGGGGCGCCTGTTCGCCCACCGCGGTCTGCTCGGCGCGATGGCACTCACCGCGCTGTTCAGCGCCACGTTCAGCTCGCTTCCGTACTTCCTCACCCTCTACTTCCAGACCGTCCGCGGCTACAGCGCGCTGGCGACCGGGGCGGCCTTCCTGGTGCCGGCCCTGGTCGTCGCCGCCGGCACGAAGGCGGGCGAGCGTGCCGTGTCCGCCATCGGGATGCGCGCCACCCTGCTCGCCGGCATGGCCCTGGGCGCGACCGGCGCGCTGTTGCTCGCCCTCGCGCTCGACACCGACGGCCCGTACTGGCGCCTGCTTCCCGGGATCGTGCTGCTGAGCCTGGGTCAGGGCGCCACGTGGACGGCCATGTGGATCTCGGCGGGGGCCGGAGTCCCCGCCGGTGACCAGGGCGTGGCCTCCGGTCTGGCCTCCACCACGCTCCAGGTGGGCGGGGCCGTGGGCCTGGCCGTCCTGGTCGCCCTCGGCGGCACCGGAAGTCCGGGACTCACCGGTCCGGCCCTGCTGGACGGAGTCCGCGACGCCGTCTACGCCGTCGCGGCCGGAATCTGTCTCGGCGCACTCGCCCTCCTGCCGCTGCCCAGGCGCGCCGGCCGCTGAGCGCTCTCCGGTCCCGGAGACGCCCGGCCCGGCCCCCTTTCCCCCTCTGGCCCGTGCACTCGCACCCCCACCGACTCCAGCGAGGAGCAGTTGTGTCCAGCACGCCCCTACGCCCGCCCGGCGACAGCGCCCAGCCGCCTCCCGCGCCCTCCGACAGGGCCGCCGTCCTGTGCGGCCTTGCGGGCTGGCTGCCCACCCGTGTCGTCACCAACGAGGAACTCGCCCAGCGCCTCGACACGAGCGACGCCTGGATCCGGACCCGCACCGGGATCGGCCGGCGCCACTTCGCCGAACCGGGCCAGGCCACGTCCGACCTCGCGGTGGAGGCGGGCCGCCGGGCCCTGCGCTGCGCGGGCACGGAGACCGTCGACGCCGTCGTCGTCGCCACGACCACCCCCGACCGGTCCTGCCCGGCCACCGCACCCCTGGTGGCCGACGCGCTCGGCCTGACCGGAGCGGCGGCCTTCGACGTCAGCGCCGTGTGCACCGGCTTCGTGTACGGACTGGCCGCAGCCGCCGGGCTCGTCACGGCCGGCGTGGCCGACAGCGTGCTGCTGATCGGCGCCGACACGTACTCGACCATCGTCGACCCGGACGACCGTACGAACGCCATCATCTTCGGCGACGGGGCCGGAGCGGTCGTCCTGCGTGCGGGACGCGCCGACGAACCCGGCGCGGTCGGCCACTTCGACCTCGGCAGCGACGGCGCCGGCGAGGACCTGATCATGGTGGCCGCCGGCGGTTCGCGCCAGCGCTCGACACCCGGTGAAACGGCCCGGCGGGACCACTACTTCGCCATGCGCGGCAAAGAGGTCTACCGCCATGCCGTCACCCGCATGACCTCGTCCGCCCGCGCCACGCTCACCCTGGCCGACCTCAAGGTCGACGACATCGCCCACCTCGTGCCCCACCAGGCGAACCTGCGCATCCTGCGCTCCGTGGCGGAGGAGCTCGGCCTGCCCCCGGAACGCTGCGTGAGCAACGTCGAGTCCGTGGGCAACACCGGAGCCGCGTCCATCCCGCTCGCCCTGGCCGAGGCGGCCGCGCAGCAGACCCTCCAGCCGGGCGAGCACGTCCTGCTCACCGCGTTCGGCGGCGGACTCACCTGGGGGTCCTGCCTTCTGACCTGGCCCGCCCTCGCCCCGATCGACCACCCGCGCCTCACAGGAGGAATCCAAGCGTCATGAGCGCCACCTACGACCAGCTGGTCACCATCGTCACCAAACTGCACGACGCGCGCCCCGACCGGATCAGCCCCGACGTCACCTTCGCCCAACTGGACGTCGACTCGCTGACGATGGTCGAGATCAGCATGCGCATCGAGCGCGACCTCGGCGTCCCCATCGCGGACAACGAGCTGGAGGAAGACCTCACCCTCGGCGCGACCGCCGAACTCATCGACTCGAAGCTCGCCCAGTAACCGCACCCGTTCAGCCGACCAGGGAGCAGAGACCATGCAGATCAAGGACCACGCCGGCCAGGAGATCGGCGCCTCCGTCGAGGGGTTCGACCACACGAGCGCCTCGGCCGCGGACATCGACGCGATCAAGGCGGCCGTCTACACCCGGAAGATCGTCATCCTGAAGAACCAGGACCTGACGCCCCACCAGTACCTGGAACTGGGCAAGCTGTTCGGCCGCCCGGAGACGTACTACGAGCCGATGTACAAGCACCCGGAGGTCGAGGAGATATTCGTCTCCTCCAACGTGCCGAAGGACGGCAAGCAGATCGGCGTGCCGAAGACGGGCAAGTTCTGGCACGCCGACTACCAGTTCATGCCGGACCCCTTCGGCCTCACCCTCATCTACCCCCAGGTCATCCCCAAGGAGAACCGGGGGACCTACTTCATCGACATGGGCAAGGCGTACGAGCGGCTGCCCGACGACCTCAAGAAGGAGGCCGCCGGGACCTTCTCCCGGCACTCGGTGCGCAAGTACTTCAAGATCCGCCCCACGGACGTCTACCGCCCCATCTCCGAGATCATCGAGGAGGTGGACACCAAGACCCCGCCCGTGGTGAAGCCGACCACGTTCACGCACCCGATGACCGGCGAGACCGTCCTGTACATCAGCGAGGGCTTCACCATCGGCATGGAGGACGAGCACGGCGAGCCGCTCGACAACGACGTGCTCAAGCGGCTGTTCGAGGCCACCGGGCAGCTCGACGACACCTTCACCCACCGCAACATCCACCTGCAGACCTTCGAGCAGGGCGACCTGCTGGTCTGGGACAACCGCAGCCTCATCCACCGGGCCCGCCACACCACCACGCCCGAACCGACCGTCTCCTTCCGGGTGACGGTGCACGACGAGCACAAGCTGTACGACGAGGCCGGCGCGTGAACGTCCGCGCGCCCGCCGAAGGGCACGCGGCGGTAAGGGAGTTCGACAGCGACGACGAGCTCCTGCCACAGGTCCTGCGCCCGTACAAGGCGCACTGCAAGTACCTGAGGTCCGCGACGGTGACCGCCTGGCCGGGCCGGGTCACGGCACGCTGCGAGCTGGCCATCGCGGAGTCCTGCTACATCGACGACACGGGCCACCTGAACGCCGTCGAAGTCAACATCAGCTACAACCAGATGATGTATTACGCCGTCGCCAAGACGGTGAAGGAGGGCCTGCTGGAGGAGTTCGCCGGCTGGACCCTGGACGACTACTGGCGCCATCAGCTGCCCGACATCCTCATCGCCCGGTTCGGCGGCAACTTCCGCCGCCCGATCAACGCCCGCTCCTTCCACGGCGAGATCGAGTTCCTGTCCGTGGAACGGCGGTTGCCCGGCGGTGAGCCGCTGCTGGTCGCCGACACCGCCTACCGGTACTGGGACGACGCGGGCGGCCGATGCGACGGCGAGGTCAAGCTCGCCTTCGTGAACGCACCGTAAGCAGCTACCGATCCCCAGCGCGCCGCCGTCCACGGCGGCGCGCCGGGAACGACCGAGAGGCAGGCCCCGCACATGGCCCCACCGTCTCCGCCGAGGCCACCCGGCGCCCGGCTGCACCACCCGCGACTGCACACCCTCGTCGACACGGCCCGCTTCCACGCCGCCCGTCAGCCCGACGCCGCCGCCGTCGTGTGCGAGGGCCGCACCCTCACCTACGGACAGCTGCACCACGAGAGCAACCGTGTCGCCCACGCCCTGCGCGCCGCCGGAGCGGCTCCGGGCACCCGCGTCGCCTACCTGGGCAAGGAGTCCGAGCACTACTACGAGGTCCTGTTCGGCTGCGCCAAGAGCGAGACCGTCGTCGTGCCCGTCAACTGGCGTCTGACCGCCCCCGAGGTCGGCCACATCCTCGAGGACTCCGGCAGCGAGGTCCTCTTCCTGGAAGAGGAGTTCGCGCCCCTCCTCGACCGGCTGCCGGACGCGCCCCCCAAGACGGTCGTCCGCCTGGGCACGGCCGACGGCTTCGCGGTGTGGAAGGCGGAACACCCGGACACCGACCCGGCCTCCTCCGCCGGCCCCGACACCCCGGTCGCCCAGCTCTACACCAGCGGTACCACCGGCCTGCCCAAGGGCGTCGTCCTGGCGCACCGCAGCTTCTTCGCCATCCGCGACGCCCTCGCGAGCGCGAACCTGGACTGGATCGACTGGCGCACCGGCGACGTCGCCCTGATCGGCATCCCCGGCTTCCACGTCGGGGGCCTGTGGTGGGCCGCCCAGAACTTCAACGCCGGGGTGACCGTGGTGGCGATGCGCGCGTTCGCACCCCGCCGGGCGATCGACCTCATCCGCGAGCTGGGCGTCACCACTGCATGCGTCGTCCCCGCGATGCTGCGCATGATGCTCGCCGAACCGGGCGTGAGACCGGACGACTTCACCACCCTCCGCAAGATCGTCTACGGCGGGTCGCCGATCTCCGAGGCCCTGCTCGAAGAGAGCCTGGCCGTGTTCGGCAGCGAGTTCGCCCAGATCTACGGCCTGACCGAGACCGGCAACACCGCCGTGTGCCTGCCGCCCGCCGACCACGTGCCCGGCGGCCCCCGGATGAAGGCCGCCGGCCACCCCTACCCCGGTGTCCGCGCCAAGGCCGTCGACGGCGACGGCCGCGAACTGCCCACGGGCGTGGTCGGCGAGATCTGCCTGGCCACCCCGGCCCACATGGTCGAGTACTGGGGTCTGCCCGACAAGACCGACGAGACCCTGGTCGACGGATGGATCCACACCGGGGACGCCGGATACATCGACGAGGACGGCTACATCTTCATCCGCGACCGCATCAAGGACGCGATCCTCGTCGCGGGCGAGAACGTGTACCCCGCCGAGATCGAGAACGTCCTCGAACGCCACCCCGGCGTCGCCGAAGCGGTGATCGTGGGCGCGCCCGACGAACGCTGGGGCGAGAGCGTCCACGCCTTCGTCGTACCAGTGGCGGGGCACGAACCCGCCCCGCGCGACCTGCACCGCTTCCTCGTCGACCGTCTGGCCGCCTTCAAGCTGCCCGCCCGTTACGAGTTCATCGACCACGTGCCGCGCAACCCCAGCGGGAAGATCCTCCGCCGGGAGCTGCGCGACCGTTTCTGGAGCGACGCCGAACGCAAGGTCAACTGACCGGCATCCGGACCGTCCGTCCCACGCAGCCACCCCGTGCAGCTACCCAGAGAGAACACCATGCCTGAGCCCCTGACACTGGCGGTATTCCGCGCGGACCTGGCGGAGTTCCTGCACCAGCGGCCCGACGAGGTCGACCTCGACGAGAGCCCCCTCGACGCCGGACTGGACTCGCTCCGCATCACCACCCTCGCCGAGCGCTGGCGGGCGGCCGGAGCGGACGTGACGTTCGTGGACCTGGCCGAGCTGACGTCCTTCGCGCAGTGGTGGCAACTGCTGTCCGAACGCCAGACGGGAGAGGCCCGTGCCGACGCCTGACTCCCCCGCCGAGCGCCACCCCCTCCTGGCAGCGCAGGAGGGGATCTGGACCGGCCAGCAGCTCGACGTGGACAGCCCCGCCTACAACACGGCGGAATACGTGCACATCCACGGCGCGGTGGACCCGGCGGCCTTCGAGAGGGCGCTGCGCCACACCGTGGCCGAAGTCGAGGCGCTCAACGTCCGGTTCGTCACCGACGACCGGGGGCGCCCCTGGGAGGTGAGCGTCCCCCGCCTCGACTGGCAGCCGCACACGGGCGACCTCCGCGCGGCCGCCGACCCTCACCGTGCCGCCCTCGACTGGATGGCACGCGACATGGACCGCCCCCTCGACCTCGCGCACGAGCCCGTCTTCGGCCATGCCCTGCTGCGCGTCGCCGACGACGAGTACCTCTGGTACCACCGGGTCCACCACATCGCGCTCGACGGCTTCGGGCTGTCCCTGGTCGCCCGCCGCGTGGCCCAGGTCTACACCGCCCTGGTCGAGGACACGCCCGTGCCGGAGAGCGGCTTCGGCAACCTGGAGTCGGTGCGCCGGGAGGAGGAGGCCTACCGCGCCTCCGAGCGCTTCGCCGCAGACCGGGCGTACTGGACACAGCGGTTCGCGGACCGCCCGGCGGTGGCCGGCCTCGCGTCCGAACAGGCCCTGCCCGCCCGCAGCTTCCTGCGCCGGGTCACCGACCTGGACGCCGAGGAGACGCGGCGACTGCGCGCCGTCGCCCAGGACCTCTCGGTGACCTGGTCCGACGTGCTGCTCGCGGGCACGGCCGCCTACCTCCACCGGGCCACCGGAGCCGACGAGATCGTCCTCAGCCTGCCCGCCATGGGCCGCCTGGGTTCGGTGTCCCTGCGGGTGCCCTGCATGGTGCGCAACATCCTGCCCCTGCGGCTCACCGTCGGCGAGCAGGACGGCCTGCGGGACCTCGCGGTGCGGGTGGCCGGGGAACTGCGGGCCTGCCGGCCGCACCAGCGCTACCGCTACGAGCAGTTGCGGCGCGATCTGAAACTGGTCGGCGGCAGGCGCCGTCTGTCCGGGCCGGGCGTGAACATCATGCCCTTCGAGTACGACCTGCGCTTCGCCGGGCTGCGCAGCACCGTCCACAACGTCTCCGCCGGCCCCGTCGACGACCTCGCGGTCAACGTGTACGACCGGGCGGAGGGCGCGGGGCTGCGGATCGCCGTCGACGCCCATCCCGGGCTGTACGACGAGGCGGAACTGGCGGCACACCAGCAGGGGTTGCTCGACCTGCTGCGGGACGGGGTCGCCGCGCCCGACCGGGCGATCGGCGTGCGTCCCGCGTCCGTCGTGCTCGACGGCGGTCCGCTGCCCCGGCCGGCCCGGCCGGTGCTGAGCCTCATCGCCGACCACGCCGCCCGTCGCGGCGGCGCGACGGCCGTGGAGCACGACGGCCGGAGCATCACCTACGCGGAGTTGTTCGGCGCGGCACGCAGGCTCGCCCAGCGGCTCTCCGCCCACGGCGTCGGTCCCGGCGCCCTGGTGGCCGTCGCCGCCCCCCGTGGCACGGACGCCGTCACCGCCGTCCTCGGCGTGCTGCTCGCGGGCGCCGCCTACTGCCCGCTGGACCCGGACGCCCCGGCGTCCAGGACCCGGGGTCTGCTGGAGAGCGCGGCCCCCGCGGTCGTCCTCACCACGAGCCCGTACGTCACCCGGTTCCCGGGACAGTCGGTGCTGGCACTCGACGCGTCGCAGGCCGACGGCCTCCAGGCGCCGCTTCCGTCGTCCGGGGCGCCGGACGATCTGGCGTACGTCATCTTCACCTCGGGCTCCACGGGCCGCCCCAAGGGCGTGGAGATCACCCACGGGGCGCTGGCCACGTTCGTCGCGGGCGCCGCCGACCGCTACGGCCTGGAACGCTCCGACCGGGTGCTGCAGTTCGCGCCCCTGCACTTCGACGCCAGCGTGGAGGAAATCTTCCTCACCCTCTGCACGGGCGCGACCCTCGTGGTGCGCACCGACGACATGACCGAGTCGGTGCCCGGCTTCCTGGACGCCTGCACCCGGCTGGGGATCAGCGTCCTGGACCTGCCCACCGCCTACTGGCACGAACTGGCGTACAGCGTCTCCACCGGCGCCGCGGTCCTGCCGGCCGGTGTGCGCACCGTCGTCATCGGCGGAGAGGCGGCCCTGCCCGACCGCGTCGAGCGCTGGCGTGCGGCGGTCGGCTCCTCCGTGCGCCTGTTCAACACCTACGGGCCGACCGAGGCGACCGTGGTGGCCACCGTCGCCGCCCTCCACGAGGCCGCCGACCCCGGGGACGTGCCGATCGGGACCCCGCTGCCCGGGATGCGCGCCGCCGTCGTCGGGGGCGAGCTGTACCTGATCGGCGACGCCCTGGCACGCGGCTACCGCGGCGCCCCGTCCCCGGACGGCTCCCGCTTCGCCCCGCTGGCCCAACTGCCGGACAGCCCTCGCGCCTTCCGCACCGGCGACCTGGTGCGTGCCGGTGCGGACGGCCTGCTGCGCTTCCAGGGGCGCGCCGACGACGAGTTCAAGATCAGCGGGCACCGCGTCCACCCGTCCGAGGTCGAAGCGGTCCTCCTGACGCAGCCCGGGATCCGCGAGGCCGCCGTCGTCGGCCAGGTCCTGCCGGACGGGACACGTCGGCTCGCGGCGCACGTCGTCGCCGACACCCCCGCGCCCACCGAGACCGGGATACGCGGACACCTGCGCGCCGTCCTGCCCGCCGCGATGGTCCCGTCCGCCATACGGTTCGCCGACCGGCTGCCCCGCACCAGCACCGGCAAGATCGACCGGAAGGCGCTCGGCGCCCTCCCCGAGCGGCCGGGCCCCCGGGCCGAGGCAGCCGACGGCTCCCTGGAAGAGACGATCACCCGTATCTGGGCGGGGATCCTCGGAGTCGAGCGGCTCGAGCCCGAGGACGACTTCTTCGACCTGGGCGCCCAGTCCCTCCAGGCGATCCAGGTCGCCAACCGGCTCGGCGTGGAGCTGTCCCGGGACGTGCGCGTCGCCTGGCTCTTCGAGCACCCGACCGCGGCCGACCTCGCGCGACGCCTGGAGGACCGCCGGGCGCAGACGGCGTCCGCTCCTTCCCTGCCGCAGGCCGTTCTGGACGACTCCGTCCTCGACGAGGACATCCGGCCCGCCGCCCCGGCGGGCGTGCCGACCGCGCCGCGCACCGTGCTGCTGACCGGCGCCACCGGCTTCGTCGGCCCCCATCTGCTGGCCGAACTCCTGGCGACCACCGACGCCGAGATCGTCTGCCCGGTCCGGGCGTCGAGCCCCGCCGAGGCCAGGAACCGTGTCCTGCGGGCCATGGACGACCAGCAGATCCCCCGCCCGGCGAACCCGCGGCGCATCACCGCGCTCCCCGCCGACCTCGCCCGCCCGCACCTGGGGCTCGGGGCCTCCCGGTTCGCGGAACTCGCCGAGTCCTGCGACGCCGTGTTCCACAACGGGGCCACCGTCAGCATCATGCGGGACTACGGCAGCCTGCGCGCCGCCAACACCGAATCGACGCGTGAGCTGCTGCGGATGGCGGCCGCCCGCTCGATCCCGGTCCACCTCGTGTCGACCCTGTCGGTGGCGCCGGCCCGCAGCCACGACCCCGAGGTGCCCGAGAGGTTCTTCCCTCCGCACCCCGGCCTCCTCGGCGGCTACCAGCAGTCCAAATGGGCCTCCGAACGGCTCGTCGAGCAGGCCGCGGAGCGCGGGCTGCCGGTGACCGTGCACCGCCTGGGCCGGGTCGTGGGAGCGCCGGACACCGGCCATGTGAACCGGCGGGACTTCCTGTGGAGCGTGCTCGCCTCGGGCGTCCCGGCCGGCATCCTGCCCGACCTGTTCGAGTCGGAGGTGTGGACGCCGGCGGACTACGTCGCCCGCGCCGTCGTGCACCTGTCGCTGGCCGGCGCCCCGCCCGGCACCGTCTTCAACCACGCGCCGGTGCCGCAGGCCCGCCTGGCCGACGTCTACGACTGGGTGCAGGAGTACGGATACGCCGTCAAACGGCTCCCCCTGCCGCAGTGGCGGGAGGAGCTGCCGCGGTCCGCCGACGTGGCGGCGACGACCGGAGCGTTCTTCGACACGTTGACGAACGACGCTGACGACGGTGGCGACGGACCGGAACTCGGACTGGGGCACGTCCGGGCGGACAACGTGCTGCGCGGACTCGAGGGCAGCGGCATCTCCTGCCCGCGGGCCGACCGCGCGCTGGTGTTCCGCTACCTCGACCACTGCGTGAAGACCGGAATCCTGCCCGCCCCGCCCGGAAGGGACGGGTGACGTCCGGGAACTCGGAAGGACCTCGCACCGACTACTTGAACGGAGTCCCCCCGATCCCAAGGAGTCCATGTGCTGTCGAAACGGCCCGCCGCCGCGGTCCTGGCCGGGGCGCTCTGCCTGGTCACCGCGGCGTGCGGGAGGTCGGCGTCCCCCGCGGCGAGCGCCGCGGAGGGCGCCGGCGCCCCCGGCTACCCGGTCACCGTCGAGAACTGCGGGCGGACGACCACGTACACCGAGGCGCCGGAGCGGGTGGTCGTCATGAACGGCGCCTCCGTGGCCGAGGTCTCCTCGCTGCTCGCGCTCGGCCTCAGCGACCGCATCGTGGCCAACGAACAGTCGTACGGCCGCTCCGAGGTGCCGGGCCGGGCCCAGGCCATCCGGAAACTGCCCACCGGAGACGTCACGCTCAACGACGCCTCCGACGTCCCCCGCGAGGCGATGCTGGGCCTGCGCCCCGATCTGGTGCTGTCCACCACCTCGTACGGCTTCGACGCGAAGAACGGCTTCGCGACCCGCGAGGACCTCGAAACGGTCGGCGCCCACACCTACGTCTCCCCTCAGGGCTGCGACCAGGACACCTCGCACATGACGATCGAGGACAGCTACCGGCTGCTGCGCGACCTGGGGAAGATCTTCCACGTCGGCGACCGCGCCGAGCGGATCATCGCCGCCTCGCAGAAACGGATCGGCGACGTGAGGGCCGCGGTGGGCGGCGGGAAGCGCCCGAACGTCATGGTCGTGTTCTCCAACATGAGCATGGGCGGCAACGACTTCAGTTCCATCGCCGCCAACGGCATCTGGAACGACGTCCTCGCCAAGGCGGGCGGCCGCAACGCCTTCGCCTCCGCGTCCAGGACCGCCTTCGCCGACCTCAGCAAGGAGAAGGTCGCCGCCGAACCGGTCGATGCCCTGGTGGTCATCAGCTACAACGACCCCGACCCGGAGGCATATGCCCGCAAACTGCTCAAGGAGTTCCCCCAGTGGCCGGCCGCCAAGAACAACCGCTCGCTCGTGCTGTCCGACTCCATCTACCTCGGGCCGAGCAACGACCTGGCGGTCCGGAAGATCGCCGGGATGCTGCACCCGGACGCCCTCTGACGCCTCCGGGCAGGGGGAGACGCCCGAATCCGCTCGCGGTCGTGACCGTGTTGCTGGTGGTGCTCGCGGCCGTCATGACGCTGGCGATCAGCATCGGCGCCGTCACCATTCCGCTGGGTGACGTTTGGCGGATCGTGTGGGCCCACCTGTCCGGCGGCGGCGTCGGCGGCGACCCGGCCACGGACCAGATCGTCTGGAACTTCCGCACCCCGCGCGTCGTCCTCGCCGCGCTGGTCGGGGCGGGTCTGGCGATCTCGGGGGTGGTGCTGCAGGCGGTCGTCGCCAACCCGCTGGCCGATCCGTACGTCCTGGGCGTCTCCTCCGGGGCATCCCTCGGAGCGGTCCTCGTGATGACGCTCGCCGGGGGCGCACTGGGCGGGCTGGGGGTGTCCTCGGCCGCCTTCCTCGGCGCGACGGCGGCCGTCGCCCTGGTCTTCGTCCTGGGGCAGAAGCGCGGCCGGCTGGCCCCCACCCGACTGGTCCTGTCCGGCGTGGCCGTGGGCTACCTCTTCCTGGCGGCCACGAGTTACTTCCAACTGCGGGCCACGCCGACGGAGTTGCGCACCCTGATGTTCTGGATGCTCGGCAGCGTCGCCGGCGCCCAGTGGGGCCAGCTGCCCCTGGTCGCCGCCGTCGTGCTGACCGCGACCGTGGTCCTGAGCCTGTTCGGCCGACGGCTCAACGCGCTGCTGGCCGGCGACGAGTCCGCCACCGCCCTCGGCGTCGACGTCCACCGGCTGCGTGCGCTGCTGCTCGTGCTGTCCTCGCTGGTGACCGGCACGGTCATCGCCGTCGCGGGCGGGATCGGCTTCGTCGGCCTGATGATCCCGCACCTCGTTCGCCTCACCACCGGGGCGGACCACCGCAGACTGCTCCCCCAGGCCGCTCTGGTCGGCGCCGTCTACCTGGTCGTCGTCGATCTGCTCTCACGCACCCTCGACCGCCCCAACGAACTGCCTCTCGGCATTCTCACCGCCTTGTTCGGCGCGCCCTTCTTCCTGTGGCTGCTGCGTCGGAACAAGAGCCTGGACAGCGTATGAAGCTCACCGTCGAACAGATCTACGTCGCCCTCGGCCACCAGCCGATCCTGCGCGACGTCCGTCTGGAGGCCGGTTCCGGCGCCGTCGTGGGCCTGATCGGGCCCAACGGCAGCGGCAAGTCCACGCTGCTGCGGACCGTGTACCGGTCCCTGCGTCCCGACCGCGGGGTGGTGTGCGTGGACGGCGACGACGTGTGGTCGCTGTCCGCCCGCGGCGCGGCCCGCCGCACCGCAGCCGTCCTGCAGGACGCGGGCGGCAATCCGGCCGGCATGTCCGTCACCGAGATCGTCGCCCTCGGCCGTACGCCGCACCACGGCCTGCTCGGCCGCGAGGGCGCGGACGACCATCAGGCCGTGGCGGAGGCCATGGACCGCTGCGGTGTGCGCTGCCTGGCCGAACGCGACTACGCCTCGCTGTCCGGCGGTGAGCGTCAGCGGGTGCTGCTGGCCCGAGCCCTCGCCCAGCGTCCTCGGCTGCTCGTCCTGGACGAACTCACCAACCACCTCGACATCCGCGCCCGGTTCGAACTGCTCGCGCTGATCCGCTCGACGGGCGTCACCACGCTGGCCGTCCTGCACGACCTGGACCTCGCCGCCCGCCTGTGCGATCACCTCGTGGCCCTGCACGACGGCGAAGTGGTCGCCGCGGGCCCGGTCCTGGACGTCCTGACACCGGACCTGCTGCGGGACGTCTTCGGCGTGGCCGCCACCGCCGACCGCCATGCCGACGGAATCGTGCGCATCACCTACGGCGCCGAACCGCTCGCCCTGGAGCAGGTACCCGAGAAGGCGGTCGGCTGACGGGGCGGTCGTAGTGGACGTCGCGGCGGACCGCGGCCGCCGCCTCGGGGCCGTCGAGGCGCTCCACCAGGTGGAAGGCCATGTCGATGCCCGCGGACACGCCCGCGCTGGTGACGATGTCGCCGTCGTCGACGTACCGTTCGTCCGCCCGTACGTCGACGGTGCCGTCGACGGCCGTCAGCTTCTCGGCGAAGTCGCGGTGCGTGGTGGCGGGGCGGCCCTTCAGCGGTCCCGCCGCGGCGAACACCAGGGAGCCCGTGCACACGCTTGCCGGCACGACGCCCCGATCGTGCAGCCCCCGCAGCCAGTCCAGGTGGTCGCGGTCGTCCTTCAAGGGCCGTGTTCCGTCCCCGCCGGGATGGACGAGGAGATCCAGGGCGGGGGCGTCCGCGAGGGCGTGGTCCACGGCGAGACGCAGCCCCTTGGCGCAGCGCACCCACCCCTCCTCCCGGCCGATCGTGAGCAGCCGTACCGGTGTCGTCGCCACATGGGCGGCCCAGAACCCGAGGACCTCCCACGGACCGACGACGTCGAGCTCCTCGGCGTCCTCGAACACGAAGACGCCGATGGTCAGCGGGGAATCCATGCCGGCGAACTCACCAACTCCCTGTGCACGACGAAGCGTTGAGAACGGCAGCAGGTCACGGGAACCGGCTCCGGCGCGCGGGGGGACCCGGGTGAGGCCGGCGCCCGCCCGCGGCCACGGGCACCGACACCACCCCGGATCAGGCCGCCACGGCATCGGGCAGGGCCGCCGCGGAGCGCGCCCGCAGGGCGAACGCCGACTCGGCGGGATCCGACCCTCGCGTCGGCCGGGGCTCGTCCGCATCGGCGATCTGCCCCACCAGCTCGGCGCGAGCCCGGGCGACGCGCGAACGGACCGTTCCCACCGGGCAGTTGCTGACATCGGCGGCCTCCGCGTACGGCAGGCCCAGCAACTGCGTGAGGACGAACGCCTCCCGGCGCTCCTGCGGCAGCGCGTCCAGCAGGTCGAGGAGCGCGATGCCCTCGTCGAACCCGGGCACATCGCAGGGCTGGGCCAGCTCGGCGGCCTGCCGCCAGTCGTGGCTGCCGGACAGCCGTGGCCGGGCAGCGGCGCGCCGGAACTCGTCGACCACGGCACGGCGCGCGATCGACAGCAGCCAGGAGCGGGCCGAGGAGCGTCCCTCGAACCGGTGCAGGCTGCCTAGGGCCCGTATGAAGGTCTCCTGGGCCAGGTCGTCCGCCGACTGGGGATCGGCGCTCAGATGCGCCACGTAACGCACCACGTCGCAGTGCAGAGCGCGGACGAACCGCTCGACGGCCACCGCGTCACCGCTGCGGGCCGCAAGAGCCCAGGTGGTGATCACTTCGTCGACCGCCCGGGTCCTGTCGTGTTTCTTTTTCGGCTTCTTGTCGGGATTCTCGCGTTGCCCACGTAATGCGGGCAGGGCAGGAGCAAGCACCTGGTGTCCTTCACGAAATCATGCGCGGACGGCGCACACGGACGCGCCGAATCCAGCGAAAAGGGAACTGGAGCCGTACGAGGGCATGACCGCGCCCGGGGCTCGGGTGTAGGGAACGCCCGTGAACGGCCCCGGAAACCGGCCTGTTCCGGGCTGTTCTATGCGACAGCCGTTCCTGCGGGTGGTCCCCGGGAGGTGATCGCATGAACGAGGAGGAGCCGCAGCGGCTCCCAGGTCGGGCCGCTGCGCGGCACGAGGGCGACCGGCCCGCGGGGCGCCACGGGCCCGGCGAGGAACAGCCGCAGCGGTGCGGCGAGCCGTCCGGCCACGGCACGCAGCACGCGGAACGCGGCACGCTCGCCGCACGCCAGCCACAGCCCGCACAGCAGCGCGGCCACCAGGTGGGCGGCATACATGCCGAACGACGACGTCATGCCCAGCGCGTGCCACACGCACCCGGCCGCGTCCGGGACCGTGTGACTCGCGTGGTTCACGGCCATGGACTGCGTGTGCAGGGAGTGCGCGCCCATGGAGCCCATGTCCATCGAGCCCATGTCCATGGACCCCATCGGCGTGGATCCCGTACCCTGCCGGCCCGAGGACGTGGACGTCGCACCGGCCGCCGCGTGCGCGAGTGAGAACCCCACGTGCAGCGCCGCCTGAGCGGCGACCACCAGGAACACGACCAGCGGAAGGCCGCGTTCACGCCCGGCCGCGCTCCAGCCGACGGCACCCGTCGCCACGACCCCGGCAGCCAGCGCCCACCAGGGCACCGGGTCGCCGGACATCATGGTGTGGGCCAGGGCGGCGAGCAGCACGCAGACGGCCGCGAACACCGCGGCCCGTACCGTACGCGCACACCACCCTGCAGCCATGACAGGCTTCATCCTTGCATCCGAAGACCGGTCGTTACGGATCAGTACGCAAATTGGCGCGGCGTCGCACTCGAAAAGAAGAAGCCTTCCAGTCATCTGGAAAATCGCGGGAACTCGCGTCAATTCCGAGCCGACTTACTAAGGGGATACCGCCGGGTTCTCACGCCGACTCGGCGCGGACCCGTCCCGTTCGGACGGCGTCGAGGAGGGCCTGGTGGTCCTTCTCGTTCTGGTCCGCGTACAGCTCGGCGAAGGTCGCCAGCGCCCGGTCGAACGTGTCGCCGCCGCCGAGGTAGGCGGCGATCGCGATGCGGTCGCCGGAGCGGGCGTGGGCGCGGGCCAGGGTGGCGCCGCAGAGCCGCCCGAACAGGGACATCCGTCTCGGCGACAGGTTCTCGGCGACGACGATGCCCTTCCAGTCCCTGAGCTGGCGGACGTAGAAGTCGCGGCGGCGGCCGTCGATGCCCGTGGTGCGCTCCCAGCCGAGGAAGATGTCGCTGGTCGCCTGCATCAGCCGCTGACCCGCGACGACCCGCTCGCCCTGGGTACGGAATCCGCCCGCGCCGGCGTAGGGCGCCAGCACCGACTCGTCGGCCTCCTTCGCCTGGAGGAACAGCGGGTCCTGGTCGTCCTTGCCGAGCAGCAGCACGATCCAGCAGCGGGTGCCGACGCTGCCCACGCCGACGACCTTGCGGGCGATGTCGGCGACGCGGTAGGTCTCCAGCAGGAACCTGCGGTCCGTCTGCAGGGACCGGCCGTAGCGCTCGACGAGCCGGCTGATCTCCGTCTCGAGCGCACCGCTCTCGGCCTTGGGCAGCAGGTTCTCCAGCCGGACCAGGAGCGGCGGGTCGTCGGCGATCCTGCGCCGTCCGCCGACCACGTGGGTGAGCTTTTCGAAGACCTGGAGCGTGTCGTGCGCCTGGGCCTTCTCCCGTGCCGCGTCCCAGCGTTCGCGGGTGTCGGCGTCGAGCCCCGGGGCGAACCGCTTCTGCAGTTCGTCCGCCTCGAACCGGGTGTACCAGACCTCGAGGTTGCCCATGCCCGCGAAGGCCCGCATCCGCTCGCGGTAGGCCCGTACGGCGGCCCGCACCACGGACGCCCGCTCCTTGGCGCTGAAGCCGTTGGCGCGGCCGGCGATGACCAGGCTGGCGGCGAGCCGCTTGACGTCCCACTCCCACGGGCCGGGCAGGGTCTCGTCGAAGTCGTTGATGTCGAACATCAGCCGGCGTTCCGGGGAGGCCAGCAGCCGGAAGTTCAGCATGTGGGCGTCGCCGCAGCACTGGACGCGGATGCCGGTGCGGGGCGTCTCGGCGAGGTCGGCGGCCATGATGGCGGCGGCTCCCCGGTAGAAGCGGAACGGTGACTCGCTCATCCGTCCGTAGCGGATCGGGACGAGTTCCGGGAGCCGCTTCGCCGACTGCGCGTCGATGACGTCCACCGGATCGGTGCGCTTCGGCGGCGGCGTGAACTCGGCGTGCGCGGACCGCGGTACGTCGGCGCGGGCGGCCTTGCCGCGCTCGGCGCGTTCGCCGGGGGTGCGGTGGCGAAGTTCGTGGCCGGTGAGGCGGTTCTCGCTCATTGCAGACGCTCCACGATGTGGTCGCCACGCGCGGGGTGCTGGGGTGCAGGGTGCGGGCGAGGGCCGTCGGCGACGGGTCGAGCGGCGCCGGACCGTCCGAAGCGCCCGGCCGAGCCGCCCTGCGGAACCGCCTCGGCCAGCCGACGGTCCTGTCCTGTCGACCTCGGCCTCGACGTCGAACTGGAACTGTCGCGGGAGCCGGGCCGACCGCTATCGGTCTTCCAACGTATCGCCGGTGGAGTGGCGCGGCGACCCGGGCCCGCCCAGGCGCCGAGCCACCGCGGGTTCACGGGCGACGACCGCGCCGGCGGTGATGCACAGCGCCATGGCCACGCACAGCGCGATGAGCCAGGACAGCAGGGTGAAGACGGCGCCCAGGGAGCCGTACCTGTCGAGGCTGTGGCTGAGGGCCCTGGGCACGTACAGGTGCGCCGTCGAGGTGAGCACGCTCAGGGCCGTCCCCGCCAGGAGCGCGCCCGGCAGCAGCGGCAGCCACGGCACACGGCCGGTCAGCAGCAGGTGCTGCGTCCACCACCACAGGGCGGTCTCGGCGACGATCAGCAGCGGCAGCCCCAGCCACAGACCGAGGCCGAAGCCGTCCCGCAGGACGCCCTGCACAGCGACCATGATCAGCCATGCCGGAAGCCACACGACCCAGCGCCAGGCGGCCATCCGCGCTCCCGCGCTGGGCAGGCTCCAGGCCCGCTGGCAGAGCCGCTGCATGGCGCGGCTGCACGCGGTGGCCGAGATCAGCACCATCAGCGCGCCGACGACGCCGGTGGTCTGGCGCAGTTCGGACGTGTCCCCCTCGAAGACCAGCTGCAACTGGTCCTCGGCGCTTCCGGTCAGGCCGAAGGCGTCGGTCACCGAGCTGACGAACTGTTCGCGCAGCGCCTGCGGGGCGATGGACGCCATCACGAAGAGCAGCGGCACGGCGGTGAGGAACGTCTGCGCGGCCAGCCGGGTCGCGGAGTCCAGCACGTTCACCGAGACCAGGTGCGTCACGAGATGCGTGATCAGCGGGTACCGGGACTCGGCCCGGGCCCGCAGCCCGCGCGCCCGGGCCCCGACCGCCGCACCCCGGGCCCGCCACCGCGCACGGCGGGACGGGTGCGCCGGGCGGTCCCGCCGGGGCCCTGCGCCTGGCTGCATGCTGCCAGGGTGCCCCGGCCGCGCCCTCCCGGCTCGCGGCGGGGGCCCGGAAGAGGCCGGACGGGTGAGGGTGCCGACGCCGCCGGGCGCCCCCCGACGATTTGTGGGTCCGTGCCGGGCCGGTGACGATGAGGAGGTGAGCACCGAGAGCGGCCACGGGGGCGGCGATGGTTGTTGATCTGGTGCTCATCGGCCTGGCGATCGCCGTCTTCCCGCTGTCGGTGACCGCGTTCGTCCTGGTGCTGGCGGCGCGCCGGGGGCGCCTGAAGGGCCTGGCGTTCGTCTTCGCCTGGCTCGCCTGTTTCGTGGCCGTCCTCGCCGCGGTGCTGCTGACCACCGGGGGGACGCCCCCGGCCCCCACGTCCGCGCCCTCCACCGCCTCGACCGCCGTCAAGCTCGCCATCGGCGTGGCGCTGGTCGGGTACGCGGTGCACCGTCACCGCTCCCGGGGCCGGCGCAAGCCCGCGGGCGGGATGATGGCGCGGCTCGACCGGATCTCCCTGTGGGAGGCGGCGGCGCTGGGCCCGCTCCTGCAGCCGTGGGGGCTCGTGGCGGCGGGCGCGGCGACCGTGGTGGACGCCGACCTGTCCCACGCCTCCTCGTTCGCGGCCCTGTTCGGCTACTGCCTGCTGGCCACGAGCAGCCTGCTGGCCATGGAGGTCTACGCGGCGTTCGCCCCCGAATCCTCCCGGGTCCGGCTCGGGAGGCTGCGGGGCTGGCTCCAGCGCCGCCAGGACCAGGCGCTCGTCGTTCTGCTGCTGGGGGTCGGGCTGTTCCTGGTGGGCCGGAGCATCTACCAACTGACGTCCGCCGGCTGACACCTGCCGACCGACGCCCACCGTGCTGACACCTGCCGACCGACGCCCACCGTGCTGACACCTGCCGACTGCCGTTCCGGCGGCTGGGCGTCCGCCGGTTGCGAGGCGGGGCCGCGCCGGTCTCTCCGGGGAGTCGGTGTCACGCCGGGCCGGTGTCCAGGAACTCGCGGAGGGCGAAGGCGACCAGCACGATCACCGCGGTCCAGATCACGACCATCATGGTCGGATAGCTCCAGGTGAACAGGACGATCGCGGCGACCGCCAGGATCGCCGCCCCGATCCACCCCTTGAAGCGGTGCACGAACCGGCCCACCGCGCCCAGCCGCATCCCCGCCGACCCCGCCACGTCGCGCCCCGCGCCGATCCCCCTGGCGCAGAAGTGCCGGGTGAACACGGCGGGCCGGGAGGGGCCGACGAAGAACGCGCCGAGAGCCGTGACCACGGCCAGCGCACCGACCGCCCGGATGCTGGAGCGCAGGAACCGCACCAGGGCGTCGTAGACGGCGCCCGCGGCGTCCGAGTTCGCCCCCGGCGGCAGGTGGTCCAGGTACACCGCGCGGAACACGGCGAGCACCACGCCCAGGAGCACCATGGCGAGGAAGACCCCGATCGCGGCCCCGATCAGCGCCCGCCTGCGGTGCGTGGCCAGGAACACCCCCGCGGCGGCGATCAGCACCGCGATGACGGGCAGCCAGTTGCCGATGACCTGCAGCACTCTCAGATACGACTTGATCTTGCCGACGTCCTTGCCCTCGACGACGACGAAGTCCGTGTGCACGTCGGGGATCTTCGCCGCCACCGCCAGCCCCGAGTCGACGAGCCGCTCCTTGACCTGGGCCACGATGGGCGCGACGTCGATGACGACCTGGTTGTTCTTCACCTCCACCGCGCCGTCGCCCGAGCCGGTCAGCGCCTTGTCGACGGCGCTGTGGGCCCGGCGGTTCGCGTTCGTCCAGACCTTCTCGAAGGCCGGGCTGGAGACGACCCGCATGACGGTGCTGCTCACCAGCTCCTTCAGACCGCTCTCGATGGGGCCGCTCAGGTCGCCGATGAGGCTCGCGACCTTCGGCGGCACGCCCTGCTGCGACGCGGCCCGGCTCAGCTCGGCGACCAGCGCGTCCACGTCGATCTGCCGGAGCACGGTGTTGGTGACCCGGGTGGTGACGGCCTGCTGGACGTCGGGGTCGGACGCCAGCGGCGCCACGGTCGCGACATAGCGGTCGGTGTCGCGGATGATGCTGTTCGCCCACACCGCGACCACGGCGAGCAGGGCCAGCAGCGACGCCAGAATGATCAGCAGCACCGATCCCAGCGCCCGCAGCCGGTGCTTCGGTGCGTGCCGGCCGCTCTCCAACTCGCCCAGTCTGCGCCGAAGTTCTTGCATCTCCTCGGCCTGCTGCGCGAGCCGGACTTCCTCGGCGGAGCCCCCGTAGGGGTCCTCCGGCCGGGGCGGGGGCGTGTCGCTGCCAGTCATGCCTCGAGGAGACGGCAGCGGGGGCGGCCCGGCGAGCGGGGAGGGTCCGGCCGGGTGACGCGCACCGGGTGCGACGGCTCATGCCGGGTGATGCAATGGCAGTCAGGGGGCCGCCGCACGAGCACCCGAGGTGAGACCGTGAGCGAGCACACCGAGCGGACCGAGCAGAGCGAGCAGTCCGAGTTCGACGAGATGGGACCCATCGACTACGTGGTGGTGGAGTTTCCCGGCAACCGCATGACGGGTGAGGGCTTCCCGCTGCTGGTCGACCTGGTGGACCGAGGCCTCATCCGGATCCTGGACCTGACGTTCGTCAGGAAGGACGCGGACGGCTCGGTGATCGCCCTGGAGATCGCCGACCTCACCGGCGACGGCAGGCTCGACCTCGCCGTCTTCGAAGGGGCGCGCTCCGGCCTGCTGGGCCAGGACGACCTGGAGGAGGCCGCCGCGGCCATCCAGCCCGGCAACTCCGCCGCACTGCTGGTCTACGAGAACCTGTGGGCCGCGCCCTTCGCCGCCGCCCTGCGCCGCGGCGGAGCCCAGCTGGTCGCCTCCGGACGGCTGCCAGTCCAGGCCGTGCTGGCCTCGCTGGAGGCGGCCGAGGCCGCCTCCTGAATCCCGGGACGGGTCTGCACCCCGGCACAAGAGTCCTGACCTCGTGAGAACCCAGGCGGCTGAGCCCGAGGCTCAGCCGCCTCCGCCGACCACCGAGTAGCTCTGCCACGGGGTCTGGCCGGGCGTGAACTGCACGGACATCTGCGTCCCGAGATAGAAGCTCTCCCCGCCGGTGCCACCGCTCTGGTCGTCGCCGGCTTTCGTCAGCGCGCAGTCCTCGTCGGCGTAGAGCCGGATGTCGTCGACCGTGTAGTTGCGCACACTGTGGGCGCCGCCCGGGAAGCTGTGGCATCCCTCGTCGGACGGGCTCTGGATCTTCACGACCCGCTTGGCGGGGGTCGTGTACTGGAGCGTGCCCATGGCGTTGTGATCCGTGCAGCCGGCGAGGGCGACCAGGGGAACGGCGGCGGCGGCGACGGCTGCGGCCCGGCGGCCGGAACGGCTACGACAGGTCATGGTGACGGTCCTCGTCTGTGCGGTCGTCTGCGCGGACGGCTGTTCGGTCGTCTGTTCGGTCGTCTGCGCGGGCGCCCCGCGCGGGAGACGACGGACGGGCAGCCCGGGGCCTCTTCACCCCGGGCTGCCGTGAGCGGGCGCGACACCGAGGGCGGGCCCTCCGTGCCCGCGGGCCCGAGGTCAGGTGGCGGCATCCCTTCGCGGGCCGACGCACAGCGCCCAGATGACGAATCCGTCGATGACCATCAGCGTGATCGCCCAGAACGGGTACCAGGGCAGCCACGCGAAATTGGCGATCAGATTGAGACCAGCGACGGTGATACCGACGACACGGGCCCACATCGCCCCGCTGAACAGGGCCATACCCGCCAGCACCACCACGATGCCGAGGGAGAGGTGCAGCCAGCCCCAGCTGGTCAGGCTCCACTGAAAGGTGAAATTCCGGGTGGAGACGAAGACGTCGTCCTCCGCGATGGCGGCTATTCCCTCGAATATCGCCAGCACGCCGCCGAACATCATCATGATCGCGGCGAATACCACCCAGCCGGACACCGCGCCCATTCCCCGGGCGGTGGTCCGGTGCATTCCCGTGCTTTGTGTGGCCATTTTCCGGGCTCCTTCAACTGGGCCTCATCGCCGGGCCGAACGTCCGGCTGTGGACACCCTTCCAGCCTGCCACCAGTCGCCGTGATCGGCAGATCGGGCGAGGAGCCGCGGCGTACCGGACCACCGCGCGGTGGTCCGGGCCCGCTCGAGGTGGTCCAATGGAATGGCCTCCGGACGAAAGGGGATGGGCCATGCCAGGTCTTCTTCGCGGAGTAGCCCGCACCGCCGTCGTCGCGGGTACGGCGACCGCCGTCTCCAACCGTGTGTCGCGCCGTCAGCAGGGACGCTGGGCGGCCCAGGAGGGCTACCGGGAGCCCCCGCCGCAGTCCTACGAGCAGCCGCCGCAGGCCGCCCCGCAGGCCGCGCCGCAGGCCGCGCCGCAGGCCGCGCCGCAGGCCGACGACCTGAGCGCCAGGATCGATCAGCTCAAGGAGCTGGGAGAGCTCAGGAAGCAAGGGGTGCTCACCGAGGCCGAGTTCGCGGAACAGAAGCGCCGGCTCCTCGGCTGAGACGAGCCCCGGCAACTGCCCTGGCCCTCACCGCGGTTGGCCGCTGGTGAGGGCATGTCAGGATGGGGGACCCGACAGTCACCCATCCCGGTTCGTCCGGCGGCAGGACACCAAGTCCAGGGCGGAGCAAGGCAGCATGACCTCTCCTCGCGGCGGCGACGCCGACGGCGGCGACGGCACGTCGCTGACGATCGACACGAGCAAGCCCCACCCCGCCCGGATGTACGACTACTTCCTCGGCGGCAAGGACAACTACGAGGTCGACCAGGAGGCCGCCGAGAGGTTCATCCGCGCGGCGCCGGAGGTCCGGCTGGCCGTCCGGGCGAACCGGCTGTTCATGCACCGCGCCGTGCGTCACGTCGTCGCCGAGGGCGGCATCCGGCAGATCCTCGACATCGGCACGGGCCTGCCGACCGAGCCCAACGTCCATCAGATAGCGCGCGCCATCGCCCCCGAGACCCGAGTGGCGTACGTCGACAACGACCCGATCGTCAGCGCCCATTCACGGACCCTGCTGGACGACGACGACCACACGTCCGTGGTGCTGGCCGACCTGCGCGATCCCCGGTCCGTCCTCGACCACCCCGACGTGCGCAGGGTCGTGGACTTCGACCGGCCGGTGGCGCTGCTGCTGGTGGCCGTCCTGCACTTCGTCACCGAGGAGGAGGACCCCGGCGCCATCGTCGCCACCCTCCTCGACGCCCTGCCGACGGGATCCCAGCTGGTCCTGTCCCACGCGACGGTCGACATCCACGACGGCGACCGCGACGACGCGGTGAACGTCTACAAGAACGCCACCGCCACCATGAACCCCCGCTCCCACGCCCGCGTCCTGGACTTCTTCGGCGGCCTCACCCTGACCGAGCCGGGCCTGGTCCTGGTCCCGCACTGGCGCCCCGACGAGCCCCCGAACAAGGACGCCCCGCCGATCGGCATCTACGGCGGAGTGGCCCGCAAGGACCGCTGACCGCAGCACCGCGCCGCTAGCGCAGCGGCGCCGTTTCCAGGACCATTTCGGCCAGGCGGCGCGCGGGGGCCGCGGTCTGTTCCGCCACCCGGCGGAAGGTCTCCTGAGCGGCGCGGGCCGGCCACTCGGGGGGCAGGTGGCGGGCGGGGAGCCGGGGGTCCGTGCGGATCGTCCAGAGCCATTCGCTGACCAGGCGCAGCCGGGTGCCGATCGGGTCGTCGCCCGGTTCGGCGTTCAGGCGGGCGGTCCAGCGCTTGTCGAAGGAGACGTAGCGGGCGGCGATGCTCTCCAGATCCCAGGTCTCGCGGACCATCAGGCCGATGTCGACGGCGGCGTCGGCCGAGGCGTGGAAGATCTTGACGTGGGAGGTCAGGCCGAGTTCGGCGACCACGGCGGCGACGTCCACGCGCCCCGGCGCGATCCACAGCCCGCTGTACAGCGCGCCGAATCCGGACCAGGCGAGCCGTGAACGCAGGTCGTGGCGCTCGCGCTGGCGGGACTCGGGGAGCGAGAAGCCCAGCAGCGTCCAGTCGCCGTCCCAGTCGTCGTTGACGGCGCCCTGCTGCCAGATGCGGACGCGGCCGCCGTGCAGGACGCGCGTCGCCTGCTCGGTCAGCCCGAAGTACATCCGGCGGCCCTCGCGCTGCCGGCGCAGCAGGCCCCGGCCGACCATGCGGGTCAGCGTGGACCGTACGGCCTGCTCACCGACCCCGACCCGGCCGAGCACGTCGATGATGCTGCCCGAGTAGACGCACAGGTCGCCCTGTTCCAGCACGTGGTTGCCGAAGAAGCCGAGCATCAGCGACTGCGGGCGCAGCTGCGGGGCGCCGTCCGGGGTGTCCGCGATGTCGTCGTCCTCCACGCAGGAAAGGGTACGACCGCCCGGCGGCGGTGCGGCGGGCGGTCGTACCACGTCAGCGTCCGTCGGCGGCCGGGCGGACGTCCGTCGTGCGCGCCGGGGCGCCGGCCGTCATGCGGAGACCTCCTGCGTGCGGGGGACGTCCGGGCTCTCGGCCGCGCCGCCCAGGGAGGCCCGGCTGGTCTCGCGCACGAAGAGGACGGTCACGGCCGTGATGACGGCCCCGCCGCACAGCAGCAGCGACACCGGGGTGCTGTCGCCGCTCCCGGCCACCAGGCTCCCGGCGATCATCGGGGAGAACCCGGCGCCGACGAGGGTGGCGCCCTGGTAGCCGAGCGAGGCGCCGGTGTAGCGGACCTCGGTGCCGAACATCTCGGTGAGCAGGGCGCCCAGCGGGCCGTACATCGTGGACTGGGCGATGCCGTGGCCGAGGACGACGGCGAGGATGAGCAGTCCCGGCGACTTCGAGTCGACCAGCGCGAGCACCGGGAAGGCGAGCGCGGCGGAGGCGATCGCTCCGGCGAGGACGACCGGGCGGCGGCCGACGCGGTCCGAGAGCGCGGAGGCGCAGGGCAGCACGACGAGCGCGACGGCGGCGGACACCGTGAGCGCGGTGAGCACCTGCGGGCGGGCGTAGCCGATGCCGGTGGCGTACGCGATCAGATAGCTGGTCAGCAGGGACTGGGCGGTGAAGGCGCCGATGCCGACGCAGCAGGCCAGCAGGACGGGGCGGGGGCGCCGCAGCACGTCGAGGATCGGCAGCCGCGAGCGGGCGCCGTCCTTCTTCACCTCGTCGAAGAGGGGGCTCTCGACGACCTTGAGGCGGACGAGGAGTCCGACGCCGAGCAGCACCACGCTCAGCAGGAACGGCACGCGCCAGCCCCAGGCCGCGAACTCGTCCCTGGGGAGGGTGACGACGAGCGTGACGACGGCGGTGGAGAGCAGGGAGCCGAGCGGGGCTCCCATCTGCGTGAAGCTGGACCACAGTCCGCGCCGCCGCTCGCCCGCGTGCTCGACGACCATCAGCGTGGCGCCGCCCCACTCACCGCCGATGGCGATGCCCTGCAGGACGCGCAGGGTGATCAGCAGCACCGGCGCCCACACGCCGATCGTGTCGTACGTGGGCAGCAGTCCGACGAGGAAGCTGGCGCCGCCCATGAGGCCCATGGTGAGCAGCAGCATCGACTTGCGGCCGAGCCGGTCGCCGAAGTGCCCGAAGAGGATGCCGCCGAGCGGACGGGCGACATAGCCGGCGGCGAACGTGCCGAACGCGGCGATGGTGCCGACGGCAGGGTCGGCGCCGGGGAAGAAGAGCTCGCCGAAGACGAGGGCGGCGACCGTTCCGTAGACGAGGAAGTCGTAGAACTCCACGGCGGTGCCGAGCAGTCCGGAGGCGGCGACCACGCGCAGCTGCCGGTTGCGTTCGACGGTCGTGGACGGTGATGCGACGGGGGACGGGGGCATCGCGGTCTCCCTTGACCGGGGGAATGACACCGTGAAGTTAGGCCCTCACGTGACCAGCGTCAATAAAGTGCACAACATTGCCGTTCGGCGGGCGCGTCGGCCGGGTGGCGGGATGTCGGGTTTCGCTCCGGTCCGCTCGGGCCGTTCAGTACAGTTCCGAGCTCGGCAGTCGAAGGTGATGGTGCGTCAGGGCACCCGTGCGCGTGCGTGGGGGCGCGCATTGGGCGGCGGGAGACTCGGGGGTGGCGGTGGGCCGTGAGCTGGACGCGGGGCGGGCGGGGAGGGAGTCCGAGGGGCTCGCCGTGCCGCAACACGGCCCCGACGGGCCGCGCCGGGCGCTGGTCGCGCATCTGCGCAGGCTGCGGGAGGCGGCCGGGCTGAGCGACGCGGAGCTGATGGAGGGACTCGCGCAGCGGGGAATCGTCGTCGGCGTCGCGCGGCTGTCGAGGTTCCTCGACGGAACCGAAGTGCCCAGCCGCACCCAGGTCACGGCCCTGCACCAGGTGTGCGAGGCCGCCGCCGGCGGTGAGCCCGACCCGGAGGCCGTCCAGGAGACCCGTCAGCTCCTGTACGCCGTGCTCGACGCCGAGCGCGGCACGAAACCGCTGCGGGTGCGGGAGTTCGACCTCGAGGAGCTGCGGGAGCAGCTGGAGCGGGTCAGGGTGCGGACCGCCGCCGAACTCGGCGTGCTGCGCGACGAGCTGGAACGCGAACGGGCGCTGCGCCGGCAGGCCGAGGAGGCGCTGGCCGACCTGGTCGCCGCCGCCGGCGACCATGCCCGGGAGATAGGCGAGACCACCGCGGAGCGGGACGTGGCCCGCGGGCGGATCGCCGAACTGGAGCACCAGATCCGGCAGCACACCGCGCTGTTGCGCCTGCACGAGAAGGAGGCCTGGCACCTGACCGACATGGCGCGCGAGACCGCGCAGGAGATCGCCCGCAACGACGGCTCCGGCCCGGAGCCGTCCGCGTCGGAGCCGTCCGCGCCGGGGACGCCCGCCTCCGTGGCCGCGTCACGGACGTCGGGGGCGACGGCGTCCCCGGAGGCGTCCCCGCAGGTGGCCGACGACGCCTACGACACCGTCCTGAAGATCGTCTCGGCAGTGGAGAGGCTGCGCGACGAGGACCGTGACACCGAGGCGGACCTGGAGCTCAGCCGGCTCTGCGACCAGGAGCCCGACCTGCTGCCCCGCGTCTGGCAGGCGTTCCGCGCGGGCGGCCGCCGCCTCGACGCCGAGCGGCTGCTCGTCGAGGCGGCGCAGTGCTGCAGCGGGATCACCCTCTACCGCCTGTGGCGGACGAGGACCTTCCTCGGGACCCGCCACGTGGGCCTGTTCCCCCTGCACACCGACCATCTGATGGCCGCCATCGGCAGCCATGCGCCGCTCGGCGTGCTGGAGCGGTTCATCAAGGCGTGCCGGGAGCGCGACGACCAGCAGGGGCTGCGGCTTCTGGCCCTGAACTGCACCCCGCTCCCGGTCAGCGAGGTGCTCAAGCTCCGGGAGGTCGGGCTGCCGACGCGGCCGTTCCTCGTCTGGCCCTGGCAGGCCCTTCTGAGGGCGGTGGCACGGACCACCGCCCTCAGAAGGGCTCGCTGACCGCCGACCCCCGCAGGACCGGCGCCGGCCCGTGGGTCGGACCGGCGTCGGCGCGTGGTTCAGGCGGCGAGGGCGGCGTCGTCGACGGCATCCTCCGCCAGCAGGTCCGCCAGGGTCGCCCGGGCCCGCGCCACCCGCGAACGCACCGTGCCGACCGGGCAGTCGCTCGCTTCGGCCGCCTCCGCGTAGGGCAGCCCGGCCAGCTGGGTGAGGACGAACGCCTCGCGCCGCTCGGCCGGCAGCGAGGCCAGCAGGTCCAGCAGGACGACTCCGTCGTCGAAGCCGGGCAGTCCGCACGGCTGGCTCCGTTCCGCGGCGAGCTGCCAGTCCGGCACATCGGACAGGCGGGGCCGGGCGGCGGCGTGCCGGTAGCTGTCGACCACCGCCCGGCGGGCGATGGACAGCAGCCAGGAACGCGCGGAGGAACGGCCTTCGAACCTGTGCAGACTGGCGAGGGCGCGCAGGAAGGTGTCCTGGGCGAGGTCGTCGACCGCCTGGGGGTCGGCGCACAGATGGGCGACGTATCGCAGGACGTCGCGGTGCAGAGCGCGTACGAAGCGCTCGACGGCGTCCGGGTCGCCGGCGCGGGCGGCGAGCGCCCACGCGGTCGTCGACTCGTCGAGGGCGGCCTGGGATGCCTTGCGGGCAGTACTGATCACCTGGTGTCCTTCTCGGATCATCCATGAGGGCGTGAGGGCATGACGGCATGAGGGACCGGCGGCCCGGGGCGCGCGGAGCGGCCCCGGGTCGTCCGGTCGACTGCTGTCGTCAGACGGCGACGGCGGCCCTCGGGGGCGGGCCCCTGGTGGTGATCGCGTGGGCGAGGAGGAGCAGCCGCGGCGCCCGGTCCGAGCGGCGGCGGTTGAACCGGACGCGCGGACGGTCCGGGGTGACGGGCAGAGCGAGCAGCAGCCGCAGCGGCGCGGCCAGCCGCCCGGCCACGGCGCGCAGGATCCGGAACGCGGCCCTCTCGCCGTACGCCAGCCACAGCCCGCACAGCAGCGCGGCCAGGAGGTGGGCGGCGAGCATGCCGAACGAGGACGAGCCGCCGTCGCCGGCGCCGTGCCCCATGTGGCCCAGATGACCCAGGTGCCCCATGTGGTCGACATGGCCCATGTGGCCCATGTCGCCCATGTGGCTCATGTCCATGGACCCCATGCGCATCGGGCCCATGTCCATGGACCCCACGGCGGTGGACGCCGGCCCCGGCGTCGGCGCGGTCAGCGAGAACGCCGAGTGCAGGGCCGCCTGGGCGGCGACCGCGACCGTCACGACGAGGGGCAGTCCGCGCTCCCGGCCCGCCAGGCACCAGCCCGCGCCCGCCACGACGGCCGTGCCGGCGGCCAGCGCCCACCCGGGCGCCTCGTCGCCGGACATCATCAGGTGGCCCAGGGCGGCGAGCAGCACACAGACGGCCGCGAACAGCGCGGCCCGTATCGCGCGAGAACACCACCCAGCGGTCATCGCGCCTCATCTTCGCATCCGGACCACGGTCGTCGTGCTGGGGTACGGAATCCACCCGGCCCCGGCACTCAACGCACCGGATGTGATCCGGGCCACGTCCGCCGGGCGGGCCACGGGCTCAGCGCCAGGAGGCGTCCGCCTGCCCCTCGATGGTCTGCTCCGCCCAGATCGTCTTGCCCTTGGCGCCGGGACGGGTCCCCCAGCGGCGGCTCAGCTGGGCGACCAGGAGAAGGCCGCGGCCGCCCTCGTCGTAGGTGCGGGCCCGGCGCATGTGGGGAGCCGTCCCGCCGGCGTCGGAGACCTCGCAGATGAGCGTCCGGTCGTGGATGAGCCGCAGTTGGACGGGCGGTTCTCCGTGCCGGATGGCGTTGGTGACCAGCTCGCTGACGATCAGCTCGGTGACGAAGGCGGCGTCGGTCAGCCCCCACGCCTCCAGGCGATCGACGGCGCGCTTTCGGGCCTCGGCGACCGCGGCGGGGTCGGAGGCCACTTCCCAGGTGGCGACGCGGGAGGCGTCGAGCGCCCGGGTGCGCGCGACGAGCAGCGCCACGTCGTCGCTGGGCAGCCGGGGCAGCAGATCGGCGAGGACCGTGTCGCACACCGCGTCCAGGGAGACCGCGGGAGCGGCCAGGGCCCGGCACAGACGGGCGGCGCCGTCGTCGACGTCGACGTCACGCGAGCGGGAACGGGACTCGATCAGGCCGTCGGTGTAGAGGGCGAGCAGGCTGCCCTCGGGCAGTTCGATCTCCAGCGACTCGAACGGCAGGCCGCCCAGGCCCAGGGGAGGCCCCGCGGGGAGCGCGAGCAGCTCCACCTCGCCCTCCGGGCTCACCACGGCCGGCAGCGGGTGCCCCGCCCTGGCCAGGGTGCAGCGGCGGGTGACCGGGTCGTAGACGGCGTACAGGCAGGTCGCCCCGACGTCCCCCGCGGTCTCCGGCTCGTCCAGCGCGTCCGTCTCCGTGGCCAGCAGGCCCACGAGGTCGTCGAGGTGGGTGAGCAGCTCGTCGGGGGGCAGGTCGATGTCGGCGAGCGTGCGTACGGCCGTGCGCAGCCGCCCCATGGTCGCCGACGCGTGGATGCCGTGGCCCACGACGTCGCCGACGACCAGCGCGACCCGCGCTCCGGACAGCGCGATGACGTCGAACCAGTCGCCGCCCACCCCGGCCCGCACGTCGGCCGGGAGGTAGCGGGAGGCCACCTCCAGCGCGGACTGCTCGGGCAGCCGCTGCGGCAGCAGGCTGCGCTGCAGGGTGACCGACGTCGCGCGTTCGCGGGTGTAGCGCCGGGCGTTGTCGATGCAGACGGCCGCCCGGGCCGCCAGTTCCTCGGCGAGGACCAGGTCGTCGTCCTGGAAGGGGTCCGGGTGCCGGTGGCGGGCGAAGACGACGACGCCGAGCGCGGTCCCGCGCGCCGTCAGGGGCACGGCCATCACCGAGTGGAAGCCGTGGTCCCGGATGCGCGCGGTGCGCAGCGGGTCCCCGGCGACCCACGCGGGCAGCGCGTCGTGGTCGATCCGGCGGCGCACCGAACGCCCCGAGCGCAGGCTCTCCACCGGCGGGGACCCCTCCGGGTACTCGTCCACCTCGCCCACGCCGAGGACGGCCTCGGGGACGCCCGGCAGCACCGACTGGTGCGCGACGCGCCGCAGCGGCAGCGAGCTGCCGGCCGCGGGCTCCTCCTGGCCCCGCTCGAACGAGGTCAGCAGGTCGACGCTGAGGAAGTCGGCGAGGCCCGGCACCGCCACGTCCGCCAGCTCCTGCGCGGTCCGCGTCACGTCGAGGGTGCTGCCGATCCGGGTGCTGGCCTCCGCGATCAGCTGCAGGCGCTTGCGGGCCCAGTACTGCTCCGTCATGTCGTGCCCGGCGGCGGCCACGCCCAGCACCCGGCCGCCCGGGTCCTCCACCCGGTAGACATGGACCGACCAGGCGTGCTCGCGCACCTCGCCCGGGGCCCGGGTGTGGTTCTCCACGTACTGCGGCTCACCGGTCTCCAGCGCCTGCCGCATCCGTCGCTCGACCTCCTGCGACAGCGGTGTGAGGAGCACATCCGTCATCCGCAGCCCGCGCAGCTCCTCGTCGCCGAGGCCCAGCGCGCCCTGGGCGGTCCGGTTGGAGCGGCGGTAGCGCAGGTCGGTGTCGTACACGGCGGTCGCGCAGGACGGGGACTGCAGGAAGCCCCACCGCATGAGCGCGTCGTCCTCGGGCCGGGGCCCCGGCCCGGACAGGGCGCAGACCACGAGCCAGTCGCGGGTCCCGTCCTCCCTCGTCCGGTGGTGCGCGAGGACCCCGGTCTCCACGCGGCGGCCGTCTCGGTGGCGCAGGACGAGCGTGCCCTGCCACCGGGGCAGTCCGGCGAGCGGCGGGAGGTCCGCCGCGGCCGGCTCCTCGGCGAGGAGCGTGGCCGCCGGCCGGCCCAGGACCTGTTCCGGGGCGTAGCCGAGCAGCCGTCCGGCGCCGTCGTTCCAGCCGGTCACGGCGCCCTGCTCGTCGACGGTGACGCGCGCGGTGAGCGGCTCACCGACGACGTCCGATGCCTCACTCACTCACTCATCCCACTCTCCCGCGCAAACGCGCATCTCATATCATTCCCCCGCATACCCGCCCTCACGCCCTCACGCCCCCCTCTTGTCACCTACGGCCAGGCGCCACCGGGGCCGCGCGAACGGCGTGGGCCGGGGCGCGCGCGTCGGGGCGAGGCGGGTCAGGCCGTCGGGCCGGGCCGGGTCAGCCTCGGGGGTTCCGGGGGCGGGCCTCGTCACGCGCGGTGTCCGGCTGGCCGCCGCGCGCCGTGAAGCCGATCACCGTGCCGCCGCCCGCGCGGCGGAACGCGAACGGGGCACCGCCGTGGGCCAGGGCCACCTCGCGGACGATCGACAGGCCGAGGCCGGAGCCGGGCAGGGAGCGGGCGTCGGCCGCCCGGTAGAAGCGGTCGAAGACGCGGGTCAGGTCGGCCTCCGCGATGCCGGGCCCCCGGTCGAGCACCTCGACGCGGACGACGCCGGGCCGGGCGGGCCCGGTGACGGCGATCTCGACGGGCGAGCGTCCGTCGCGGTCGAACTTGGTCGCGTTCTCCACGAGGTTGGACACCGCCCGCTGGAGCATCCCCGGCCGCCCGTGGACGGTGGTGTCGCCGCTCGCCCGGATCACGATCTGCCGCCCGGTGCGGCGCCGGGCCAGGCCCGCGACCTCCTCCGCGACGTCGGCGAGGTCCACTCTGCGCGGCGGTTCGGTGTCGGACTGGCCGGCCGCGAGGTCGACGAGCTCGTTGACCAGGTCGGTCAGCTCGCGGGCCTCCTGGGTCAGGTCCGCGACCAGTTCGTCACGGGTGTCCGGCGGCAGCTCGTCGATGCGGCGCAGCAGGCTGATGTTCGTCCGCAGCGACGTCAGGGGCGTGCGCAGTTCGTGCCCCGCGTCCTGGACGAGCCGCCGCTGGTCCTCCTCCGACTGGGCGAGCCGGCCCAGCATGCGGTCGAAGGCACGGCCGAGGCGGCCCACCTCGTCATGACCGGTGACCGGCACCTGGACGCCCAGCCGGCGGGTGCGGGCGACGTCCTCGGCGGCGGTGGTGAGGATCACCAGCCGGTGGGTGATGCGCCGGGCCAGCCACCAGCCGAACAGCCCGGCGGCCGTCACGACCGCGGTCATCAGGATCAGCGTGCGCTGCTGGAGCGCCCGCAGCAGGTCCTCGGTGTCGCTGAACTCCTGCGCCACCTGCACCGCGCCCCGGCCGCCGCCCAGGGAGACGGTCGCGATGCGGTAGACGTCGCTGCCGACGTCCACGTCCTTGTGCTCGGCCATCCGCCCGGCCGGCGAGGCGGCCGCGATCGCGCGGTCGGATGCCACGACCGGCAGGCCGGGGCTGCCGCCGTCCTCGACCGAGCCGTCCGGGCCGAGCACCTGCACGTCCGTGCGGGCGGGGCGCACGATGTCGTGGCCCGGCGCGACCGAGGAGAAGTCCTCCGGCGCCATCCGGTGGTCGCGCACCTCGTCCCGCAGGTCCTGCACGACCTCGTCGAACACCGACTCCTGGTCGACGCGGACCAGCCGGGCGGCCGCCGAGTACGACAGGACGCCGACGAGCACGGTGACGGCGGCGGTCACGGCCGCGAAGGACACCGCGAAGGTGGTGCGCAGCGACACCAGCTTCGGCCGCGGCCGGGACAGGGCCCGCCGCAGACGGCGCAGACGGCTCACGCCCGTGCCCTCAGTCCTCCCGCAGCACGTAACCCACCCCGCGCACGGTGTGGATCAGCTGCGGGGCGCCCGGCTGGTCGAGCTTGCGGCGCAGATAGCCGACGTAGACGGCGAGGTTCTTGGAACCGGGCCCGAAGTCGTAGCCCCAGATGCGGTCGTAGATCGTGGAGTGGTCCAGGACGATCCCGCCGTTGCGCACCAGCAGTTCCAGCAGCTCGAACTCGGTGCGGGTCAGCTCCAGCTCCCGCTCGCCCCGCCACGCCCGCCGCGCCTGCGGGTCCATCCGCAGCCCCGCCGCCTCCACGAACCGCTCGGGAAGCGGCTTCGGGGGCTCGGGCGCGGGCGCCGCGGCCTCCGACCCGGTCCGGCGCAGCAGCGCCCGCAGCCGGGCGAAGACCTCCTCGACGTCGAACGGCTTGACGACGTAGTCGTCGGCGCCCGCGTCCAGCCCGGCGATCCGGTCGGCGGTCTCCACGAGCGCGGTCAGCATCAGGATGGGCGTGCGGTCGCCCTCGGCGCGCAGCACCCGGCAGACCTGGAGGCCGTCGATCCCGGGCATCATCACGTCGAGGACGAGCACGTCCGGCGGGTTCTTGTGGGCCTGCGCCAGTGCCTCGACGCCGTCCGCGACAGCGGTGACCCGGTAACCCTCCAGGGCCAGGGCGCGTTCCAGGGCATGGCGGATGGCACGGTCGTCTTCGGCGAGCAGAACGGTGGGAGACACCCGCCCAGTCTGCCCTGGCCTCCGGCGGTTCGGCCGGACGGGCGGTGCCGGGGGCACCCTTCTTACTGGGCTCTCACCGTCCGGGCGGGCGTTCCCGCGCCCCCGGACGGGCCGGACCGCAGAGCCGCCAGCCGCTGCGCGAACGGCACGACCTCGAAGTCGTCCGTCGCCGGCTTCGCCTGCCGGGCCACCGACAGTCCGGTCATCAGCGCGGCCAGTTCCCCCGCCGCCCGCTCGATCCGCTCGGGCAGCCCCTGCGCGCCCCAGTCCTCCGAGGCCGCGTACACGGCGGTCGGCACGACGACGGCCCGCAGGTAGGAGAAGAGCGGCCGCAGCGCGTGCTCGAGGACGAGCGAGTGGCGGGCGCTGCCCCCGGTCGCGGCGATCAGCACCGGCTTGCCCGCCAGCGCGTCCTGGTCCAGCACGTCGAAGAACGACTTGAACAGACCGCTGTAGGAGGCGGAGAACACCGGCGTGACGACGACCAGCCCGTCCGCCGCCGTCACCGCCTCCAGCGCGGCGGCCAGCTTCCCGCCGGGGAAGCCGTTGGTGAGGTTGTGGGCGATCTCGACGGCGAGGTCGCGCACCTCCACGACCTGGACGTCGGCGGACGCCTGCCGCTCCACCGCCTGGGCCAGCCGGTCGGCCAGCAGGCGGGTCGACGACGGGACGCTCAGCCCCGCCGAGACGACGACGAGCTTCATGCCACGACCTCCCCGGCCTCCTTGCGCGCGAACAGCGACCCGTGCGTCGGCGCGTCGGGCACGTCGGCCGGCCGGCCGACGGCGAACTCCTTGCGCAGCACCGGCACGACCTCCTCGCCGAGCAGGTCGAGCTGCTCCAGCACGGTCTTCAGCGGCAGTCCCGCGTGGTCCAGGAGGAACAGCTGGCGCTGGTAGTCGCCCGCGTACTCGCGGAACTTCAGGGTCTTCTCGATGACCTGCTCGGGCGTGCCGACGGTCAGCGGGGTCTGGTCGGTGAAGTCCTCCAGGGACGGCCCGTGCCCGTAGACGGGCGCGTTGTCGAAGTACGGCCGGAACTCACGGACGGCGTCCTGCGAGTTCTTCCGCATGAACACCTGGCCGCCGAGGCCGACGATGGCCTGCTCGGGCGTGCCGTGCCCGTAGTGCGCGTACCGGGCCCGGTACAGCTCGACCATCCGCCGGGTGTGGTCGGCGGGCCAGAAGATGTTGTTGTGGAAGAAGCCGTCGCCGTAGAACGCGGCCTGCTCGGCGATCTCGGGCGAGCGGATGGACCCGTGCCAGACGAACGGCGGCACGTCGTCCAGCGGCCGGGGGGTGGAGGTGAACCCCTGCAGGGCGGTGCGGAACTTCCCCTCCCAGTCGACGACGTCCTCGCGCCACAGCCGGCGCAGCAGAGCGTAGTTCTCGACGGCGAGGTTGATGCCCTGCCGGATGTCCTGGCCGAACCAGGGGTAGACCGGGCCGGTGTTCCCGCGCCCCATCATCAGGTCCACGCGCCCGTCGGCCAGGTGCTGGAGCATCGCGAAGTCCTCCGCGATCTTCACCGGGTCGTTGGTGGTGATGAGGGTGGTGGAGGTGGAGAGGATCAGGTTCCGCGTCTGCGCGGCTATGTAGCCGAGCATCGTCGTCGGGGACGAGGGTACGAACGGCGGGTTGTGGTGCTCGCCGGTCGCGAAGACGTCGAGGCCGACCTCCTCGGCCTTCAGCGCGATGGCGACCATGGCCTTGATCCGCTCGCGCTCGGTCGGCGTACGGCCCGTGGTGGGGTCCGGCGTGACATCGCCGACGCTGAAGATCCCGAACTGCATGGTCGCTCAACCTCCAAAGTTGTTGACGGTTCAACTATACCCCTGCAACGACCCCCTCACGGTTTCTATTCCTGTCCCGTTCCCGGCCCGCCCGCGCCTCGCCCGCGGCCCGCCCGCGACGCCACCGGCGGGCTTACGGCGCGTCCCGTGCGATTACCGCGCGGCGCCTTCCGCGCGTCCGGCGCGCTGTCTCCGCACCGGAGGGGCCGGTCGGCCGGGTCCGGCGCTCCGGCGCCTCCGGTCAGCCGAGCGGCACCGCGTCCATGTACGCGTTGGACGGCTTGGGCACCGTCTCCACGCTCCGCGCGTCCACCGCCACGCCCGCCGACGACGTCCCCAGCACCCCACCCGGGTGCCACGTTCCGTCGACGGTCACCCAGGTGTCGGTCTTCGGCGCGGCCGCCCCGTAGACCCGCACCTTCAGCGTCGTCGAGTCCGCCGCGCAGCAGCTGATGAGGATCCGGGTGAGATACCAGCTGTCCGCGTCGGCGGGCGTCACGAACCCGGTCATCCGAACCGTGCGCCCCTTCACGGCCCGCGAGCGGTCCTGCTGCACCCGCTGGGTGAACTCGGTGAGCGTGATCGGAAGCGGCGAGGTCGCCGGCAGCGGATCGAAGTCGTCCTCCTGCACCGCGACGGCCTTGGCCGGCTCCCGGGAGGCGGTGTACGAGCCGAGCGCGGGCGGGGCGTAGAAGAGCAGGCTCAGCACCGGCAGGAACAGCAGCCAGGCCACCCGCGGCACACCGGAGTGGTCATGACCGTGATCGTCGCCGTGCTCCTCGTGCCCTTCCGCCGGGGGCGAAGCCCACGCCTCGGCCACCCCCAGCCCGATCAGCAGCGCCCCCGAGGCGACCAGCAGCGGCCGCATCCCCTCCTTCACGAACCGCAGGTACTCGTCCGTGAAGAGCGAGGTGTGCAACAACCCCAGCCCCGCCAGCACCAGCAGCCCCACCTGCGCGAACCGCTTCACAGGAGCACCCCTCCGATCACCGCGCTGCACACCACCGCGACCACGGCGGTGGCCGCGGAGAACCGCACCGCGAAGGCCCGCCCGAAGGTCCCCGCCTGCAGGGCGATCAGCTTCAGGTCGACCATCGGCCCCACCACCATGAACGCCAGCCGCGCCACCGGCGAGAACCCGCTGAGCGACGCCGCCACGAACGCGTCCGCCTCGCTGCACACCGCCAGCACGATCGCCAGCGCCGCGAGGAACAGCACCGACAGCCACGGCGAGCCGGAGAACGTGTCCAGCACGGACTGCGGCACCGCCACGTTGAAGGTCGCCGCCGCCATCGCCCCCACCACCAGGAAACCCCCGGCGTGCAGGAAGTCGTGCTGGAAACCGCGCCGGAACTCCGTCCAGCGACTGTGCCCGGGCCGGTGCCCGGTGTGCCGCAGCACCGGCCGCAGCCACTCCTCGCGGCCCAGCCACAGCCACAGCCAGCCCATCGCCGCCGCCGTCACCAGCGAGGCCGCCAGCCGGGCCAGCACCATCTCGGGACTGCCGGGAAACGCGACCGCCGTCGCCGTCAGCACCACCGGGTTCACGGCCGGGGCGGAGAGCAGGAACGCGAAGGCCGCCGCGGGAGTCACCCCGCGCCCGATCAGACTGCTCGCCACCGGCACCGACGCGCACTCGCACCCCGGCAGCACCACCCCCGCCATCCCGGCCACCGGCACCGCCAGCGCCGCCCGCTTGGGCAGCAGCCGGCTGAAGACGCTCGCCGGCACGAACGCGTTGATGGCGCCCGACAAGGCCGTTCCCAGCAGCAGGAACGGCAGCGCCTGGACCGTCACCGCCAGACACACCGTCCGCCACGCCTGGACCGCAGGCTCCTCCAGCGACCGCCCCACCAGCACCAGCACCGCGCCCGGCAGCAGGGCCGCGCCCAGCAGCGTCAGCGGCCAGTGCCGCGGCAGCCCACGCCCCGCGCCGGCGCCCCGCGCCCCCTCGGCCGCCGTCGCGGCCGGCCGTATCTCCGTCTCCTGCATCCGCCCCTAGACCCGGCCTTCCCGCAACCGCACGACCTGCTCCGCGCCGAACTCGACCGTCCGCCGCATGTGCCGGACGATCACCGCGAGTTCGGCGTCCGCGAGATCCTCGAAGAGCGGCATCCAGTCGCCGCCCAGCCGCTCCCACATCCGCCCGAACTCCGCGACGCGCTCCGGCACCGTCGCCACCAGCACCCGCCGCCGGTCGGCCGCGTCCCGCTCCCGGACCACGTAGCCCGCCTTCTCCAACCGGTCCACCAGCCGGGTGGCCGACCCGGTGGTCAGTCCCGTCAGCTCGGCGACCCGGCCCGTCGTCACCGGCTCCCGTTCCAGCGCCAGCAGGTTCAGACATTGCAGGTCCGTGGGGTGCAGCCCGAGCCGGTCGGCGAGAGCCTGGTTGAACAGGGCATAGGCGGCCACGTACCGGCGGGAGACCACGGACAGCTCGTCCAGCAGCCGCGACCGCACGTTCCCGGACATCGCACCCCTTCACCGGCGCCTCCGTCAGCGCCGTCCGCGCATCGTACGACGCACGCGCCCCACGACGGCCGGAACAAACCGGCCGGCCGGAAGCACCGCACGGTCAGGAGCGGCGGACGGCCGGAAGCCGTCGACGATCAGGAGCGGCGGACGGCCGGAAGCGGTGGACGGTCAGAAGAAGTACGCGTCCCCGGTGTCCAGCACCAGCACCTGCTGCCGGTCGTTGGACCGGTTACGGTCGACCGCCCCGCCGCCCCACGCCGTGTCCACGTCCATCGTCACCTCCGTCGGCCGCCCGCGCAGCCACACCCGCAGCGCGATCAGCTCCCCCAGCCCGTCCGCGGGCAGCGCCCCCGTCCGGCACACCACCTCCTGCCGCCCCGTCCGCGCACAACCCACCGGCAACCGCTGCTCCCCCGCCGCCAACGGCGCCGACCAGCGCAGCCGCACGGTCGAGTCGGGGACGTCACCCGGCCCGTGATTGCGCGGAGTCAGCCGCACGTCGACCCGGCCCCCGTCCATCACGGCGGACCCGTGGTACGACAGGTCGGCCTCGGTCGCCTCCCCCGCCGCGCGGGCGGGCGAGACGCCCACCCCCACCGCCAGCACGGCACCCCACACCGCGACGCCCCGCATCCTGCGCATGCCACCACTCCTCGATCGGAAACCGCCCGGGCTCTGTGCAGGGGATGTATCCCACGCCGGACGCCCGGCCAGCGCCCTCCAACAGGTGACAGCGCACCGCCGCGCGCGGCTGCGGCCGCACCGCGCGCTCGTCCCGCTCCTCCTCGGGCGGTCAGACCGGCTCCTCCGGCAGCAGCCCCAGCTGGCCCAGGAACTCCAGCTCGTCGAAGTACAGCCGGTAGTCGACGATCCGTCCGTCCTCGTCGACCGTGGCCAGGTCCACCCCGCGGATCCTGACCTCCTTCTGCGTGGCGGGCAGCGAGTCACCCGACGGCAGCTCGATCGGCCCCGTGTTGCGACCGCTGAAGAAGCCCTCGTCGATGGCCGTGTTGCCGATCTCGTACGCGTGCACCGACTCGAACGAGCCGTCCGGAACGGCCTCCGTCATCCGCCGCCAGTACTCGACGATGTCGTCGCGCCCGTGCATCTCTCCGCCGTCGGACGTGAATGCCACCGCGTCCTCGGCGAAGAGCTCGCCGAGGACCCGCAGGTCGGACTTCGACGTCACCGCCTCCGTGAGCCGGTCCATGACCTCGCGCGCCTGTCCCATGGTCCACCTCCGGGAACGGGAGGATCACCCCTCTCATCGTCCCACCGGGCCCCCGCCCGCGCCGCCCGCAAGGTGAGACCGCCGCCCGGCCGTACACCCCGCCCGCCTATCCTGACTGCACCGATCCGCCGCCGTCCGAGGAGCAGCCCATGGCCCCCGCCGCACCGTCCGCCGCCTCCCGCATCGCCGTCGTCACGGGTGCGAGCAGCGGAATCGGCGCCGCCACCGCCCGGCAACTCGCCGCGGCCGGCTACCGGGTGGTCCTCACGGCCCGCCGCAAGGACCGCATCGAGGCCCTCGCCGAGGAGATCACGCAGTCGGGCGGCTCGGCGACCGCGTACCAGCTGGACGTGACGGACCGCGCGGCGGTCGACGAGTTCGCGACGGCCTTCGGGACGATCGGCGTGCTGGTCAACAACGCGGGCGGCGCACTCGGCGCCGACCCCGTCGCCACCGGCGACCCCGCCGACTGGCGCACCATGTACGAGACGAACGTCCTCGGCACCCTCAACGTCACCCAGGCCCTCCTGCCAAAGCTCGTCGCGAGCGGCGACGGCACGGTGGTCGTCGTCTCCTCCACGGCCGGCCTCGGCACGTACGAGGGCGGCGCGGGCTACGTCGCCGCCAAGCACGGCGCCCACGTCCTGGCCGAGACCCTCCGCCTGGAGATCGTCGGCCAACCCGTCCGCGTCATCGAGATCGCCCCGGGCATGGTCAAGACCGACGAGTTCGCCCTCACCCGCTTCGGCGGCGACAAGGACAGGGCTGCCAAGGTCTACGAAGGCGTCGCCGAACCCCTCACCGCGTCGGACGTGGCCGAGACGATCGCCTGGGCCGTCACCCGCCCCAGCCACGTCAACGTCGACCTCCTCGTCCTGCGCCCCCGCGCCCAGGCGTCGAACACCAAGGTCCACCGGGAGCTGTGATGTCCGAGGAGGAGCAGGAGGCGAGATCGCTCGAACAGCGCCGCCTGATCCAGGAAACGAAGAACGAACGCCACATGTGGGTCTTCCTGGCCTACTTCCTCTTCGGCATCCACATCGTGGCGTTCGTCATGATCTACGCGGTCCGGCACGCGAAGTAGGGCCCGCCCCGGGCGCGCCGCCCGGGGGCTACGGCCCCTTGCAGTCCGGGTCGTCGACGACGACGGCGTTCGCCGGGACGATCACGATCTCGGCGTCGCCGTCGCCGTCGCTCTCGGCGTGGACGTCCCGGGTCGTCACGTAGCCCCGCTTCCCGGCGCCGACGCACTTGGTGGCCAGGTTCCCGAACCCGTCGGGCATGTTGAACACCTCGGCGGGCGTGTCGTCCCCCGCCTTCCCCTGCACCGGAGCGTCGGCCTTGCCCCGCTCGTCGTAGTACTCCTGCGCACATCCGCCGAGCAGCAGAGCGAGGCCGAGCGCGCAGCCGACCGCCGTCAGCCGCCGCACGTCTTGTCCTCGACGATCTGCACGTTGGACGGGCCCGTCGCGTTGGTCGTCACATACGCCCGGAACCCGTGCCCCACGCACTTCGTGGCCAGGTTCCCGAACCCGTCGGGCATGTTGAACACCTCGGCGGGCGTGTCGTCCCCCGCCTTCCCCTGCACCGGAGCGTCCCCCTTGCCCCGCTCGTCCTCGTACTCCTGGGAACAGCCGGCGAGCGACCCGACGGCCAGCAGCACCAGCCCCGCGCCCCAGACGGCCGCACGTCCCCGCCCACGCCAACGCCCACGCACCATCGCAGAACCCCCGTGTTCCTGTGTCCCGTGTTCCTGCGTCACGTCGCTTTCGCATCCCCGTTCGAGAACACCCGAACGCTCACCTGAAGACACCGCGGTGCCCCGCCCGGTTCCCACCGCGCCGTAAGGTCCTGCCCGTGGACAGACACATACCGTTCGAGACGCTGCACAACTTCCGCGACCTGGGCGGATACCAGACCGGCACCGGCCACCGGATCCGTCCGGGCCTTCTGTTCCGCGCGGACTCGCTCGGCAGACTGCGACCGGACACCCCGGACTGGAACCGCTTCCTCGCCCTGGACGTCCGCACGGTCGTGGACCTGCGTCACCCCTGGGAGGCGGAGTCGAGAGGCCGGATCCCCCAGCACGACTCCTTCGCGTACCACAACCTCAGCATCGAGCACCGGCCCTACAACCAGGCGGCGTTGACGCCGGAGGTAGACCCCGGCCCCTACCTCAGCGCCCGCTACATGGAGGTGGCCGAGGACGGCACGAAGGAGATCGCGACCGCGCTGCGGCTGGTGGCCGACGCCCGGGAAGCCCTGGTGTTCCACTGCGCCTCCGGCAAGGACCGCACCGGCCAGCTCGCCGCACTGGTCCTCGCCCTCCTCGGCGTCCCGGACGAGACGGTCGTCGAGGACTTCACCCTGACCGAACTGGCGACCCCGGCCCTGCTGGCCGACTGGCGGAACCGCAACGAGGGCCGCTCCCCGGCCTGGCCGGCCTTCGGCCGCGCCCCCGCAGCCGTGATGCGCCTGTTCCTGGCGGCCCTGCGCGCCCGCTACGGCTCGGTCGAGGGGTATGTGACGCAGGCCCTGGGCCTCGACGCGGACACCCTGTCAGCCACCCTGCGCGCCCGCCTCCTCGAACCCCTCCCCACCGCCTGGCCGGAGCCGGCCTATCGCAGGGCGACCCCCCGGGACGCCCCCCTCCTCGTCCGCCTGCGGGACACGGCGGCCCTGTGGCAACTGGCCCGGGGCATCGAGCAATGGCGGCCGGGCGAGAAGGCCGAGGCCCACTTCGTCGACCGCATGCGCGAGGGCGAGGTCTGGCTGGCGCACACGGGCACGACCCTGACCGGCGCCTTCGAACTCTGGTGGGACGACCCGGCGGCCTGGGGCCCCCGCCCGCCCGAGGCCGGCTACATCCACCGCCTGATGACGACCCCCCACACGTCGCCACCGGGCACGGGCAGCAGGATGCTGGCACAGGCCGAGTCCCGCATCGCCGCGACCGGCCGCCCCTACGCCCGCCTGGACTGCCTCTCCTCCAACCCCCGTCTGCGCGCCTACTACGAGTCGGCGGGCTACACGGTCGTCGGCGAACAGCCCGCCAAGGAAGACGGATCGGGCAGCCCCTACGCGGTGACCCTGCTGGAGAAACGGCTCGTGTGAACCCGCTCTTGCGAACGGAGTGAGGCCCCCGCTCCCGGGGGCCTCGTCCGTCAGCCCTTCACGCAGACGACCTGCTTCAGCTTCGCCACGACCTCGACCAGGTCCCGCTGCTGGTCGATGACCTGCTCGATCGGCTTGTAGGCCCCCGGGATTTCGTCCACGACGCCGGAGTCCTTGCGGCACTCCACGCCCCGGGTCTGGTCCTCCAGGTCCTTCGTCGAGAAGCGACGCTTGGCCGCGGTGCGGCTCATGCGCCGACCCGCGCCGTGCGAGGCCGAGTTGAACGCCTTGTCGTTGCCGAGGCCCTTGACGATGTACGAGCCCGTGCCCATCGAGCCCGGGATGATGCCGTACTCGCCGGAACCGGCCCGAATCGCGCCCTTGCGGGTGACCAACAGGTCCATCCCCTCATAACGCTCTTCCGCCACATAGTTGTGGTGGCAGGAGATCTCGGACTCGAACGTCGGCTTGGCCTTCTTGAACTCCTTGCGGATCACGTCCTTCAGGAGCGCCATCATCATGGTGCGGTTGTACTTGGCGTACTCCTGCGCCCAGAACAGGTCGTTGCGGTAGGCCGCCATCTGCGGGGTGTCCGCGATGAACACCGCGAGGTCACGGTCGACCAGCCCCTGGTTGTGCGGGAGCTTCTGCGCCAGCCCGATGTGGAATTCCGCGAGTTCCTTGCCGATGTTCCGGGAGCCGGAGTGCAGCATCAGCCAGACGGAACCGGTGGAATCGGTGCATACCTCGACGAAGTGATTCCCGCTTCCCAGCGTTCCCATCTGCTTCACGGCCCGTTCCTCACGGAACTTGACCGCCTCCGCGATCCCGTCGAACCGTCCCCAGAAGTCGTCCCACCCCCCGGTGGCCAGCCCGTGGAAGCGGCCCGGCTCGACGGGGGTGTCGTGCATCCCGCGGCCCACCGGGATCGCCTGCTCGATCTTCGAGCGCAGCCGCGACAGGTCGCCGGGCAGGTCGTTCGCCGTCAGCGACGTCCTGACCGCCGACATCCCGCACCCGATGTCCACCCCCACGGCCGCGGGACACACGGCCCCCTGCATCGCGATGACCGAGCCGACCGTCGCGCCCTTGCCGTAGTGGACGTCCGGCATGACCGCCAGGCCCTTGATCCACGGCAGGGTCGCGACGTTGCGCAGCTGCTGCAGCGCGCCCTCCTCGACCGACGCCGGATCGGTCCACATACGGATGGGCACCTTCGCGCCCGACATCTCCACGTACGACATATCGTCCTCGTTCCCCCGGAATCACTGCAAAAGTCATAAGTCGCAAAACCGGTGCCAAGGTCGTCGAAACTGGACGGCGGACCGGCATCCACGGTGTCGCGTGCGATACACATTGTCTGCAGGGGCCGCCCCCGTCCGGCAAGCGAATAACCAGCACGGACACCGGCCCGACGAACTTGAGGCGAACCGTCGAGAGGAGCCGACCGTGCAGCGGAAGGCGTACGTACCCGGCGTCGTGGCGCTCCTCGCGGCGCTGCTGGCCGGCTGCACCGGCGGCTCCGACGACGGCGGTCCCACGGACAACTCCAACCCCGGCGACGCCGGCACGGCCACCTCGGCCGCGGAGCCCGGCAGGTACACCACGCTGCCGGAGGCGTGCGGCGTGGTGAACCGCTCCACGCTCGACTCCCTCCTCCCCGGCGTCAAACAGCTCGCCGACGAGACGCAGCGCGAGACGGCGTACGCGGGCGACGCGACGCTGACGTACGACACGGACCGCAAGGTGGGCTGCCGTTGGAAGGTGGAGTCGGCGGACGCCACCGACCATCTCCTCGTCGACTTCGAGCGGGTCGTCTCCTACGACAACGCGGTGAGCGACGACGCGCAGGCCGAGGCGCTCTTCGCCAGGAAGGTGACGGCGGCCGACCTCCCGGTGCCGGTCCCCTCCGGGACGACCGGGTCGGCCACCGGATCCGCCTCCCCCTCCACGAGCGCGAGCCCCTCGGCGACGGGGTCCGGGCCGGCGTCCCTCTCCCCCTCCGCCACCCCCTCTTCCTCTCCTTCGGCCGCGGCTTCGTCCACCGTTCCCCCCGCCGAGCTCCAGCCCCGTCTGCTGGACGACCTGGGCGACGAGGCGTTCGTCGACGACGCGCTCAGCAGTTCCGGTTCGACGGCCAAGCAGCGCACGGTGACTGTGGCGTTCCTCACGTCGAACGTCATTGTGACCATCGAGTACGAGGAGCAGCCTGCGACGGTCGGCGTGGTGCCGGACAGCAAGGAAATGCAGGACAAGGCCCGGAAACTGGCCGCGCAACTGGTCGACTCCCTGTCCGGCTGAGGCCACTTCGGCCTGGTCCGTGCCCGGTCCGCGAAGGCTTCGAAGCGGAACCGCACAGCTTCTTCACCGCGTACCGTGGCCCCTCGGACCCGATCCGACCGCAGGAACCACGAGCGTCATGAGTGAAGGAACCATGCAGCGACGAGCCCAGCGAGACGGCCAGTTTGACCAGCGTGAGCAGCGTGACGAGCGAGCGAGGCGTGCCGGAGGGCTGAACCGCCTCCTCGCCGCGGCGGTGACCGTCCCGGTGATGCTGATCGCCGCGGGCTGCTCCTCGGACTCCGGCTCCGGCTCCGGTGACGACGCGAAGGACACCAGCGCCTCCAGCGGCTCGGGCGCGGACTCGGCGGCGAGCGCCGCGCCGACCGTGCAGGCCGCGGCGTACCAGAAGCTGCCGGAGGCGTGTGCGGTGGTGACGAAGAAGACGCTGACCGAGCTGGTGCCGAAGGGGGCGGGCTCCGGCAAGGAGGGCACGTCCAGCGACACCGGTGCGCGGGCGAGCTGCTCCTGGTCGAGCCTGGCCAACAACGGTGTGAAGGGCTCGCAGTTCCGCTGGCTGAACGTGTCGCTGCTGCGTTTCGAGTCGGACGCGACGACGGGCGACGGCGAGTCGCAGGCGAAGACGTACTACGCGAAGCAGGTCAAGGACGCCCAGGCGGTGTCGGGCGCGAAGAACACCAAGGCGACGCCGGTCGCCGCGACGGGCGACGAGGCGACGCTGGTCCGGTACGACCTGAAGAAGTCGGAAGGCGCGTTCAAGCAGCAGACGGTCGTGGCGCGAGTGGAGAACGTCGTCGTCACGCTGGACTACAACGGCGCCGGCCTGGCCGGTGACAAGGCGCCGAGCGCGGACGCTCTGACGAAGTCCGCGGAGAAGGCCGCCAAGGAGGCCGTGGACGCGATCCGCTCGGCCAACGGCGAGGGCGGCAAGGGAAGTTCGGACACCTCGGACAACGGCCCCGCCCCCTCGAAGTCCCCCTCGTCGACGGCGAGGGCGACGCCCTCCACGTCGTCGTCGGCGGCTCCGTCGGCGTCGGCCTCCAAGGCGGACGCGGCCGCTCCGAAGGCGTCCGCCTCCGCCAAGCGCTGACAGTCCGGCACCACGTGCACCGCACACATGTGCCACCCTGTTGCGCGCAAGAACACGCAAGGGGAGGGGAGTACGGGTGGCCGCGCCAATACAGCTGACCCGGATGCACCGCGTTCTCATCGGCGTGGTCGTGACCGGCGCCGTGATCATCGCCGGCATCGGCTTCGCCGGTTCGTACGCGGCCGTCCGTGAGCTGGCCCTCGAGAAGGGCTTCGGGAACTTCTCGTATGTGTTCCCGATCGGCATCGACGCGGGCATCTGCGTCCTGCTGGCCCTGGATCTGCTGCTGACGTGGATCCGCATCCCCTTCCCGCTGCTGCGCCAGACGGCGTGGCTGCTGACGGCGGCGACGATCGCCTTCAACGGCGCGGCTGCCTGGCCGGACCCGCTGGGCACGGGCATGCACGCGGTGATCCCGATCCTGTTCGTGGTGTCCGTCGAGGCGGCCCGGCACGCGATCGGCCGGATCGCGGACATCACGGCGGACAAGCACATGGAGGGCGTGCGCCTGACGCGCTGGCTGCTCTCCCCGGTGCCCACCTTCCTGCTCTGGCGCCGGATGAAACTGTGGGAACTGCGCTCCTACGACCAGGTGATCAAGCTGGAGCAGGAACGTCTCGTCTACCAGGCGAGGCTGCGTTCCCGCTTCGGCCGCGCCTGGCGCCGCAAGGCTCCGGTGGAGTCCCTGATGCCGCTTCGGCTGGCCCGTTACGGCGTCCCGCTGGCGGAGACGGCCCCGGCGGGCCTGGCGGCCGCGGGCATAGAACCGGCCCTGCTGCCCCCGATGCCGACGCAGGCGCAGTCGCCTCAGGACCGGCCCCAGGGGCAGGCTCTCGCGGCCCAGCAGGAGCTGCAGGAGCTGGCGGCGGGCCCGGTGCCGCACCAGCGGCGGCCGCAGCAGGGCCTGCCGGTGCAGCAGCAGTCGCAGGTCCGGCAGCAGGCCCGGCAGGCGGAGCCGCCTCCCGAGGACGACCAGAGCCCCTGGTTCCAGTCCCCGCACGAGGTGCAGTACCAGGGCGGCTACGACCCCACCTACGACCCCTCGGAGCAGTACGCCCAGTGGTACGAGGAGCAGCAGCAGGCCGAGCAGTACGCGGACCAGTACCAGGAGGAGCCCCCGGCGCAGGAGCCCTCTCCGGAGGAGACGGGTTCGTTCCCCATCCCGGTGGTCCCGGGCCGCAGCCGCGAGCTCGGTGAGGGCGGCGGCAGTCCGGAGCCGACCGAGGAGGACTACTACCTGGTCTTCAAGAAGTCGATCGACGGCAGCTACCCGACCTCGGGCCAGCTCAGGAACGACGTGGAGGCCACGTACGGCGTCACGCTCCCGCAGCGTGAGGCCGACCGCATGGTCAACCGTTTCACCAACCGCCACACGGCGGAGCTGCAGGACGACCACATCGCGTAGGACTGTCCGGCGGACGGCCGCCGCCACGAGGCTCGTCGACCCGGAAGGGGGCGCCCGGTGCTGAACACCGGGCGCCCCCTTCCGTCGTCCGACCCGGGCTACTCCCCGAGCAGGGCCCGCACCCGCTCCTGGCCCACCGCCAGCAGCAGCGTGGGCAGCCGCGGGCCGGTGTCACGGCCGACGAGCAGGTGGTAGAGCAGCGCGAAGAACGTCCGCTGGGCGGTCTTGATCTCCGGCGGCAGCTCCTTGGGCGTGGCGTCGGCGGAGAACCCGGCCTGCACCTTCGGGACGCCGTAGACCAGATGCGTCAGCCCGTCCAGCGACCAGTGGTCGGCGAGCCCGTCGAGCAGCAGCCGCAGGGACTGCTGGGACGCCTCGTCGAGCGACTTCAGCAGCTCGGCGTCCGGCTCCTCGCGCACGATGGTGCGCTGGTCGGCGGGGACGTGGCGGTTGATCCACGCCTCGGCCTTGTCGAAGCGCGGCCGGGCCTCGTCCAGGGCCCCGATCGGGTTCTCGGGGTCCAGCTCGCTCAGGATCCGCAGCGCCTGGTCCTGGTGGCCGGCGGTGATGTCGGCGACGGAGGCCAGCGTCCGGTACGGCAGCGGCCGCGGAGTGCGCGGCAGCTCGCCGCCCGCCGTGCGCACCGCACGCGAGTGCGCGGCGATGTCCGCCGGCAGGGCGGAGCCGTCGGCGACCTTGGCGTCCAGCTTGTCCCACTCGTCGTAGAGCCGCTGGATCTCCTGGTCGAAGGCGATCTTGAAGGACTGGTTGGGGCGGCGGCGGGCGTAGAGCCAGCGCAGGATCTGCGGCTCCATGATCTTCAGCGCGTCGCCCGGGGTGGGCACCCCGCCCTTGGAGGAGGACATCTTGGCCATGCCGCTGATGCCGACGAACGCGTACATCGGCCCGATGGGCTGCTCGCCGCCGAAGATGCCGACGATCTGGCCGCCGACCTGGAAGCTCGATCCGGGGGACGAGTGGTCGACGCCGGAGGGCTCGAAGACGACGCCCTCGTAGGCCCAGCGCATCGGCCAGTCGACCTTCCAGACCAGCTTGCCGCGGTTGAACTCGTTGAGCCGCACGGTCTCGGCGAAGCCGCAGGCGGTGCAGGCGTAGGACAGCTCGGTGGTGTCGTCGACGTACGAGGTGACCGTGGTCAGGTCCTTCTCGCAGTTGCCGCAGTAGGGCTTGTACGGGAAGTAGCCGGCGCCGCCGGAGGAGCCGTCGTCCTCGCTCGCCGCGCCGGAGCCCTCGGCGGCCTCCAGTTCGGCCTCGTCGACGGGCTTCTGCTGCTGCTTCTTCGCCGGGGCCTTCTTGGTGCGGTACTGGTCGAGGATCGCGTCGATGTCACCGCGGTGCCGGACGGCGTGCAGGATCTGCTCGCGGTAGACGCCGGAGGTGTACTGCGCGGTCTGGCTGATCCCGTCGAACTCCACGCCGAGCTCGGCCAGCGACTCGGTCATCGCGGCCTTGAAGTGCTCCGCCCAGTTCGGGTGGGCCGAGCCCTGCGGCGCCGGGACGGACGTCAGCGGCTTGCCGATGTGCTCGGCCCAGGACTCGTCGACCCCGGCGATGCCGGCCGGCACCTTGCGGTAGCGGTCGTAGTCGTCCCAGGAGATCAGGTGGCGGACCTGGCGGCCGCGGCGGCGGATCTCGTCGGCGACGAGGTGCGGGGTCATGACCTCGCGGAGGTTGCCGAGGTGGATGGGGCCGGAGGGGGAGAGTCCGGACGCGACGACCACAGGTTTGCCCGGGGCCCGACGCTCCGACTCCTCGATGACCTCATCCGCGAAACGGGAGACCCAGTCGGTGGTCTCGGTGCTCTGAGCCACGATCGGCACGTCCTCTTGGTTCTGGAGCCTTTGATGGGAGTCTCCATACTCCCAGACCACCCCGCGCGGGCGAAAACCGCTTTACCCCCCATGGGATACTGGCCGTGTCCAACCAATCCACGAGGAGAACGGCACCCACTCCTATGGCCTCGGTCACCTCCCTCAGTCGCTCCGTCGAACAGCACCTGGCGTCCGCCATCTCCGCCACCCTGCCGGAGGCCTCCGCGGACCCGCTGCTGCGACGAAGCGACCGGGCCGACTTCCAGGCCAACGGCATCCTCGCGCTCGCCAAGAAGGCGAAGGCGAACCCGCGGGAGCTGGCGACGCAGGTCGTGGCGAACGTGGTGACCGGTGACGTGATCAAGGAGATCGAGGTCTCGGGCCCCGGCTTCCTGAACGTCACGCTCACCGACAGGGCGATCACCGAGAACCTCGCGGCGCGGTACGCGGACCCGGAGCGCCTCGGCGTGCCCCACTCCCCGCAGCCGGGCACGACGGTCATCGACTACGCCCAGCCGAACGTGGCGAAGGAGATGCACGTCGGCCATCTGCGGTCGGCGGTCATCGGCGACGCGACGGTGCAGATCCTGGAGTTCACCGGCGAGAACGTGGTCCGCCGCCACCACATCGGCGACTGGGGCACCCAGTTCGGCATGCTCATCCAGTACCTGGACGAGCACCCGCACGAGCTGGACCACAAGGAGTCCCGGGTCAGCGGCGAGGAGGCGATGTCGAACCTCGACCGCCTCTACAAGACGGCCCGCAAGCTGTTCGACTCCGACGAGGAGTTCAAGACGAGGGCCCGCCGCCGGGTGGTCGACCTCCAGGCCGGCGACCCGCACACGCTCGCCATCTGGCAGAAGTTCGTCGACGAGTCGAAGATCTACTTCTTCTCCGTCTTCGAGAAGCTGGACATGGAGATCCGCGACGAGGACATCGTCGGCGAGTCGGGCTACAACGACATGCTGGCGGAGACCTGCCGGCTGCTGGAGGAGTCGGGCGTGGCGGTCCGCTCGGAGGGCGCGCTGTGCGTGTTCTTCGAGGACGTCAAGGGCCCGGACGGCAACCCGGTCCCGCTGATCGTGCAGAAGTCGGACGGCGGCTACGGCTACGCGGCGACCGACCTGTCGGCGATCCGTGACCGCGTCTTCAACATCAAGGCGGACACGCTCCTCTACGTCGTCGACGCCCGTCAGTCGCTGCACTTCAAGATGGTCTTCGAGACCGCGCGCAGGGCCGGCTGGCTGAACGAGGACGTCAAGGCGCACCAGTTGGCCTTCGGCACGGTCCTCGGCAAGGACGGCAAGCCGTTCAAGACGCGTGCGGGCGAGACCGTACGGCTGGTGGACCTGCTGGACGAGGCGATCGACCGCGCGTCCGCCGTCGTACGGGAGAAGGCGCAGGACCTGTCCGAGGAGGAGATCGCCGAGCGGGGCGCCCAGGTGGGCGTCGGTGCGGTGAAGTACGCGGACCTGTCGACGTCGGCGAACCGGGACTACAAGTTCGACCTGGACCAGATGGTCTCGCTGAACGGCGACACCTCGGTCTATCTCCAGTACGCGTACGCCCGTATCCGGTCGATCCTGCGCAAGGCCGGGGAGGTGCGCCCCTGCGCCCACCCGGAGCTCGAACTGGCCGCGGCCGAGCGGGCGTTGGGCCTGCACGTGGACGCCTTCGCGGAGACGGTGGCGGAGGCCGGGGCGGAGTACGCGCCGCACAAGCTGGCCGGCTACCTGTACCAGCTGGCCTCGCTGTACACGTCGTTCTACGACAAGTGCCCGGTACTGAAGGCCGAGACGCCGCAGCAGGTGGAGAACCGCCTGTTCCTGTGCGACGTGACGGCGCGGACCCTGCACAAGGGCATGGCGCTGCTCGGCATCAGGACGCCCGAGCGGCTCTGAGCGCCCCGGACACCCGCAGGACGTGCGCGGCCCGTCCTCTCCCCCGCAGGCGGGAGAGGACGGGCCGCGTCCTTCGCCGGGCTCAGCAGAAGGGCAGGCCGTTGTAGTCCCAGAACGCGGCCAGTGCAGCGAGCCGGACCCGGCTCGACCAGCCCAGCGGGCCGGACGCCTGAACCGAGCCCGACGGGCCCGCCGGGGCCGATCCGGTGATCGGCTTGAGGGCGCGGTGCGTTGTCAGTGCCTGGCCGTACAGTCACCGGCATGGCGACTCTTCCCAACCCGCTGCCCAAGCTCGCGTCCGACCCGAGTGGGCGTTCCCTCGGGCTGCAACTCCCGCCCGGAAGGCTGATCGACACCACCGACGAGGGGCCGTGGCACGAGCCGTTGCTGTGGCATGCGCAGCGTCCGGCCGCGCCGGGCAACTGGAGCGCGCTCGGGGGAACTTCGGGACGGGCGGGGCTCCTTGCCGTGCTCGTCGACCTGGGCGGGCCCCAAGGCGGCCCCGGGGCATGGGAGTTGATGCCCGCGCAGATGTCGTACCCGGGCGATCACGACGCCGAGGACGTCCTCGTGGAGTACTGGGAGGAGTGCGCGGCGACCGGTGAGGAGTGGCCCGGTCTGGCCGGCGGACTCACCCTCGCCTCCGATCCGGACGCGCGCGCCGCGCAGGTCGCCGACTCCCTGGCCGACGGGACCCGTTCCTGGTTCGCCGCCCCGCACCTCGCCCTGGTCCCGGCGCGCCGCAGCGCGGACGTCCCCGCGGCCCTCGGCTGGACGGGCCCGGCCAACCACGAGAACGACACCGCCCGGCTGTGCGCGGTCCTGCGTTCCTGGGAGGACCGCTTCGGCATACGGGTCGTCGGACTCGGCTTCGACGTGCTCGTGCTCTCCGTCGCCGCCCCGCCCGCCACGTCCGCCGAGGCGACGGCCGTGGCCGCGGAGCACTTCGCGTTCTGCCCGGACAACGTCCTGCAGGGCCCGGGGGACCTGGCGGCCTACGCCGAGCAGCTCATCGGCGAGCACACGTGGTGCTTCTGGTGGGACTGACCGAGTCCGCGAGGCCGCGTTCTCCCCTCACCCCGTGAGCCCCCGCCGCAGCCTGCGCAGCCCCTCCCCGATCTCCTGCGGCGTCTGCGTCACGAAGCACAGCCGCAGCGTCGAGCGGTCGGGGTCGCCGGCGTAGAAGGGCGCGCCGGGGACGTACGCCACGTCCCGTGCGACGACCTGCGGAAGCAGGGCCGTGGTGTCGTAGGACTCGGGGAGGCGGGCCCAGAGGAACATGCCGCCCTCGGGCCGGTTCCACACCGACCCCTCCGGCAGTGCCTCCCCCAGCCCCGCCAGCATGGCGTCCCGTCGCTCCCGGTAGACGGCCGCCACCCGCGCCACGTGCGCGTCGAGGTCCTCGACGGCGAGGTAGCGGGCCGCGGCGAGCTGGTTGACGGTCGGCGTGTGCAGGTCGGCCGCCTGCTTGGCGACGGCGCAGGCCCGCCGCAACCGGGCGGGAGCCCGCAGCCAGCCGAGCCGTATGCCGGGAGCCATGACCTTGGAGAAGGAACCGAGCAGCACCGTCCGGTCGCCGGCCCCGGGGTGGGCGGCGATCCAGGGCAGGCGCTCGCCCTCGTAGCGCAGTTCGCCGTAGGGGTCGTCCTCGACGATCCACAGCCCGTGCCGGGCGGCGACGGCCGCGACGGCGGCGCGCCGCTCGGCGGGAAGCGTACGTCCGGTCGGGTTCTGGAAGGTGGGGACGGTGTACAGGAGCTTGGGCCGCTCCCGGACCACCAGGCGCGCGAGCGCCTCCGGGTCCGGGCCGTCGGCATCGCCGGGCACGGGAAGGATCCGCGCGCCCGCCAGGCCGAAGACCTGCAGCGCGGCCAGGTAGCAGGGGGCCTCGACGAGGACGGTGTCGCCGGGGTCGAGAAGAGCGGCCGCCAGCAGGGACAGCGCCTGCTGGGAACCCGTGGTGACGATGAGGTCGTCGGCGGCCGTGGGCAGTCCGCGGGCCGTCGTCCGCGCGGCCAGCCGCTCCCGCAGCCCCGGCTCGCCCTCGGTCGTGGAGTACTGCAGGGCCTGGGCCGGGGCCTCCTCCAGCACGTGCCGGAACGCGGCGGCCACGCCCTCGCGGTCGAACAGCTCGGGTGCGGGGAGCCCGCCCGCGAAGTTGATCACCTCGGGGCGGGCGGTGACGGCGAGGATGTCCCGCACGGGCGAGCCCCCGACCGACCGGGCGCGGGCGGCGAGCGGCGGAGGCACGGCAGCCGGTGCGGATGCGGACCCGAAGGCGGATGCGGGCCCGAAGGCGGATGCGGGCCCGAAGGCGGATGCGGGCCCGGATGCGGCGGCGGGCCCGGATGCGGCGGCGGGCCCGGATGCGGGCCTGGGCGCGGATGCGGATGCGAGCGTCATGGCCGCACCCTAGAGACATGGATGGTGTCTACACCGGCCTTTTCGGCATGTGGACCGCCGTCCCAGGAGCGGCGCCCCGGGCCGTCGGCGTCCCATATCGCGTCCCACGGCATCTTCGTTTCCGCAGGTCAGACCCTATGGGACCGGATCAGCGTCCCGACTTTCGCGGCCGCTGTGGAAGGTCGGGGGCCGCACGGCACAGGCTTGCCCCATGCCCACACGCTCCACTCCCCCCACCCGCCGTGCCCGGCGCGGTCCCCGGCGTAGAGCCCGTCTGCTCGCCGCCGCGCTGACCGCCGCCGCGGGGCTCGCCCTCACCGGGTGCCACGACGGCCAGGGTCTGCGCGACGAGGGCCCGTCCGGCTCCAGCACCGTGACCGGCTCCGCCCCGGACGCCCCGCGTTCGCGCGGACCGGCTACGACCGCAGCTTCTGAGCTGCCTCGGTGGCCCAGTAGGTGAGGATGTTGCGCGCCCCGGCCCGCTTGATGCCGGTCAGCGTCTCGAAGATCGCCCGGTCGCGCTCGACCCAGCCCTTCTCGGCGGCGGCCTCGATCATCGAGTACTCGCCGGAGATCTGGTACGCGGCGACCGGCACGTCCACGGCGTCGGCGACGCGCGCCAGGATGTCGAGGTAGGGGCCGGCCGGCTTGACCATGACCATGTCCGCGCCCTCCTCCAGGTCGAGCGCGAGCTCGCGCATCGACTCACGGAGGTTGGCCGGGTCCTGCTGGTAGGTCTTGCGGTCGCCCTTGAGCGAGGACCCGACGGCCTCCCGGAAGGGCCCGTAGAAGGCGGAGGAGTACTTGGCCGTGTAGGCGAGGATCGCGACGTCCTCCCGCCCGATCTGGTCGAGCGCGTCGCGGATGACCCCGATCTGCCCGTCCATCATCCCGCTGGGCCCCACCACATGGGCCCCGGCGTCGGCCTGGACCTGCGCCATCTCGGCGTACCGCTCCAGGGTGGCGTCGTTGTCGACGCGCCCTTCCTCGTCCAGCACACCGCAGTGCCCGTGATCGGTCGTCTCGTCCAGGCACAGGTCGGACATGACCAGCAGGTCGTCCCCGACCTCGGCGCGCACGTCCCGGATGGCGACCTGCAGGATCCCGTCCGGATCGGTCCCGGGCGTCCCCAGAGCGTCCTTCTTGGCCTCCTCCGGCACGCCGAAGAGCATGATCCCGGAGACCCCGGCCTGCACGGCCTCCAGCGCGGCCTTCTTCAGACTGTCGCGGGTGTGCTGCACGACCCCGGGCATCGCCTTGATCGGCACCGGCTCGCTGACGCCCTCCCGCACGAACGCGGGCAGGATGAAGTCCGCGGGGTGCAGCCGGGTCTCCGCGACCATGCGCCGCATGACGGGAGTGGTGCGCAGCCGCCGGGGACGCGTACCGGGGAAGGATCCGTACTTCGTCATGCGCCCTACGCTACGCCCGCCCCGGCAGCGCCTTTGCCGACGCCCCGTCGGCCCGAGGCCTCGCCGTCGGCCGGTGAACCAGGTCACCAAGATCCCCGCCGGTGTGACGGTTTCGAGCCGCCCTCCGCTCTGTGTATGGGCCATCTGTACGTCAGGTGTGCCCTCCGAAACCGGTGTTGTGACTTTCAGGGGTGGGCTTCGTCGTGAATCGACGTCGACGTGGAACGCGTGCGTACAGACCGCTGAGCATGAAGAGGCGGGCCTGGTTGACGCTGGGTGCGGTGGTCCTGGGCGGCGGGGGCGTGGTCACCTACGCCGTCGCCAGCCCGTCCGCCGATCAGGGCACCCGGCCCAAGCGGCCGGTGAAGGTCTACGACCTCGCCCTGAAGGGCGCCTCGGCCGACCGCCGGGAACTGGCGCGCACCGACACCGAGGAGTTCTCGCTGCTCGGCGTGACCTGGACCGGAGGCGCCAGGAGACTCGTCGGCACCGCACAGGTGCGCACCCGCAGCGTCGCGACCGGCGAGTGGAGCGCCTGGCACGACCTCGAGCTGGACGTCGACCCGCTGGACGAACCGGGCCCCAAGGTGCGCGGCGCGTCCGAGCCGGCCTGGGTCGGCCCGTCCGACGGCGTACAGGTGCAGGTCGTCCGCAAGAACGGCACGACCGCCGCGCTGCCCAAGGGGCTGCAGGTCAGCCTGGTCGACCCGGGCGTGGTGACCGATGCCGAGACGATGACCGGCGCCGAGCCCGCGGGGTTCGTCACGGACCCGAGCCCCGGTGCGACCGACTCCCCGTCCGCCGACCCCTCCGCCCCGACCGGTGAGCCCACCGACCCCGCCTCGGCCTCGCCGCCCGACACGGTCACCACCGAACCCACCGCCACCGACTCCGTCTCCGCCTCACCGACGGACACCCCGCCGACGGCCACCGGACCGGCCTCCACGAGCGCCGCGCCCCCGACGACGAGTCCGACGCCCACCGCCACACCCGCGCCCACCGCGCCACCGTCCACCGTGCCCGAGCCGCCGATCCGCTCGCGCGCCGTCTGGGGCGCCGACGAGTCGATCAGCCCCGACGCACCGGAGTACAACAAGGACGTCAAGGTGATGTTCGTGCACCACACGGACGGCGCCAACGACTACACCTGTGACCAGTCGCCCTCGATCATCCGCAGCATCTACGCGTATCACGTGCAGGTCAGCGGCTGGAAGGACATCGGCTACAACTTCCTGGTCGACAAGTGCGGGACCCTCTTCGAGGGCCGCAAGGGCGGCGTCGGCCTGCCCGTGTTCGGCGCCCACACCTACGGCTGGAACCGGGAGTCCGCGGCCGTCGCCGTGATCGGCGACTACACCCAGACGACCGCGACCACCGCCGCGCTCACCTCCATCGCCCGCCTCGCGGCATGGAAGCTCGGCCAGTACGGCGCCGACCCGTCCGGAAGCACCCAGCTCACGGCGGGCGCCACCCAGACGAACTTCTTCGGCAAGAGCTTCACCTCGGGCAGCCCGTACACCTTCAACCGGATATCCGGTCACCGCGACGGCTACAACACGCAGTGCCCCGGCGGCCTCCTCTACGACCAGCTGCCGGCCGTCCGCGCCCTGGCGGCCGGCCCGGTGCAGGGCCTGAAGATCACGTCGGTGGCCGGCGCGAGCCCGTCGGGCTCGACGTACTACACCAGGGGCGCCGTCACCGTGAAGTGGACGGCGACCACACCCGGTTCGCTGATCTCGAAGTTCGAGCTGCTGGTCGACGGCAAGGCGACCGCCACCGCGACCGGGACGGCCACCTCGGCGAGCGCCACCCTGGCCCTGGGCAGCCACACCGTCGCCGTCCGGGCGGTCCACCAGTCCGGGCGGACCACCACGACCGCGGCGCTGAACGTCGTCGCGGACACGACGCTCCCGGCGTTCACCACCGCCCCGAACCTCTCCCTGCGGACGGGCACGGTCAGCGCCACCGCCGTGCCGGTCACGCTGGGCTGGAAGGCCACCGACGACAAGGCCCTGCGCTCCGTGCAGCTGCTGTCGCCCACCGCCGCGACCTTCGGCCCGACCGTCACCGGCTCCGGCCGTACCGCCAAGCCCGGCACCGCGACCACCTGGTCCCTGCGGGCCTACGACTACGCGGGCAACTACCGCGCCGCCTCGGTCTCCGCCACCCCGGTGATCCTGCAGGAAACCTCCGCCGTCAAGTCCGGCAGCTGGACCGCGCGCTCCTCCACGAGCTACCTCGGCGGCAAGTCCTACTCCAGCGGCTCCAAGGGCGCAGCCCTCACCTGGACCTTCACGGGCCGTTCCGCCTCCTGGGTGGTCTCCCGCGCCTCCACCTCCGGCCAGGCGTACGTCTACGTCGACGGCGCCAAGGCCGCGACCGTGGACCTGAGGTCCGCCACCGCGCTCTACCGCCAGGCGATCTGGACCAGGACCTGGACCGGCAGCGCCAAGCACACGGTCAAGATCGTGATCGTGGGCACCAGCGGACGCCCGACCGTCACCACCGACGGTCTGGTCTACGTCAAGTAGACCGACCGGCCCCCCGCCCGGGTCCGGGCCCAGCGCTCCGGACCCGGCTGTCCTCGGGCGGGCTTGAGGCAGCGTGAAGCGGGCCGACCGCAACCCGTGCGGAGGCCCGGGGAGCGCGCAGCGCAGACGTACGCGCGTGAACAGCCGCTCCCGCCTGCGGACGCGCCCGGAGTACGGGCCCGGAGAGACCGCGAGGCCCCGCACCCGGTCGAAGGGTGCGGGGCCTCCTGTACTCGGTCGGGCCGCCTGCGCGGGGCCCCGCCCGGGATCAGCGGGCGGAGCGCCCCCCGAGGAGCGCTCCGCCTCGCCTCACGTGGCTCGCCTGCGCCGCGCCCCCGGCCTCCGCTCGCTCGGCCGGGTCACCGGGTCGCCGGCCTCCTGCGCCGCGGCCCGGCGCCGCAGGCCGAAGTCCGCCAGCGCCTCGGCCAGCTTGTGCACGGACGGCTCGGGGGCCATGACGTCGACGCGGAGCCCGTGCTCCTCCGCGGTCTTCGCGGTGGCCGGACCGATGCAGGCGATCACCGTCACGTTGTGCGGCTTGCCGGCGATGCCCACCAGGTTGCGCACCGTGGACGACGACGTGAAGAGCACGGCGTCGAACCCGCCGCCCTTGATCGCCTCCCGTGTCTCGGCCGGCGGCGGCGAGGCCCGCACGGTCCGGTAGGCGGTGACGTCGTCGACCTCCCAGCCCAGCTCGATGAGCCCGGCGACCAGGGTCTCGGTGGCGATGTCGGCCCGCGGCAGGAACACCCGGTCGATCGGGTCGAAGACGGGGTCGTAGGGCGGCCAGTCCTCCAGCAGCCCGGCGGCGCTCTGCTCGCCGCTCGGCACCAGGTCCGGCTTCACGCCGAAGGCGATGAGCGCCTTCGCCGTCTGCTCGCCGACCGCGGCCACCTTGATGCCGGCGAAGGCGCGCGCGTCGAGCCCGTACTCCTCGAACTTCTCCCGCACCGCCTTGACCGCGTTGACGGACGTGAAGGCGATCCACTCGTAGCGGCCCGTCACCAGGCCCTTGACCGCGCGCTCCATCTGCTGGGGCGTGCGCGGCGGCTCGACGGCGATCGTCGGCACCTCGTGCGGCACGGCCCCGTAGGACCGCAGCTGGTCGGAGAGCGACGCCGCCTGCTCCTTCGTGCGCGGCACGAGCACCTTCCAGCCGAACAGCGGCTTGGACTCGAACCACGCCAGCTGGTCGCGCTGGGCGGGGGCGGAACGCTCGCCGACCACGACTATCACCGGCCGGCCGCCCTCGGGCGAGGGCAGCACCTTCGCCTGCTTGAGGGTCTGCGCGATGGTGCCGAGGGTCGCCGTCCAGGTCCGCTGCCGCGTCGTCGTGCCGGCGACCGTGACCGTCATCGGGGTGTCGGGCTTGCGGCCCGCCGACACCAGCTCGCCCGCGGCCGAGGCCACGGAGTCCAGGGTCGTCGACACCACGACCGTCCCGTCGGACGCGCCGACCTCGGTCCAGCAGCGGTCCGAGGCCGTCCGCGCGTCGACGAACCGCACGTCCGCGCCCTGGGCGTCGCGCAGCGGCACCCCGGCGTACGCGGGCACGCCGACGGCGGCCGCGACGCCCGGGACCACCTCGAAGGGCACACCGGCGGCAGCGCACGCGAGCATTTCCTCCGCCGCGTACGCATCGAGTCCCGGGTCCCCGGACACCGCACGGACGACCCGCCTGCCGCCCCGCGCGGCCTCCATGACAAGATGTGCGGCATCGCGCACAGCGGGTGCCTCAGCGGTTGTTGACGTGCCGTCAACGACCGTCGGGAACGGCGTGCCCGTGCCCGGAAGAGGGTCCGACGAAGGACCTGCTTCCGCGTTCACGACGGTGACGCCGGGCCTGGCGTGCGTCCGCACGACGTCGAGCACCTCGTGCTCGGCGACGAGGACGTCCGCGTGCGCCAGCGCCTCCACGGCGCGCAGAGTCAGCAGTCCCGGATCCCCGGGTCCGGCACCCAGGAAGGTGACGTGCCCGTGTTCAGGACCGGCGGCGGGAAGGGTGGTGGGGCTCACTGCGCTCGCTCCCCCATCAGACCGGCCGCGCCCTGGGCAAGCATCTCGGCGGCGAGTTCGCGACCGAGCGCCATTGCCCGGTCGTGCGTCTCGGGCACGGGACCGGTGGTGGACAGCTGCACCGTGCGAGAGCCGTCGGTCGTGCCGACGACGCCCCGCAGGCGCATTTCCTTGACAATCTGCCCGTCGGCCAGCAAGTCGGCCAGCGCGCCCACAGGGGCGCTGCAGCCGGCTTCCAGGGCGGCGAGCAGTGACCGTTCGGCGGTCACGGCGACCCGCGTGAACGGGTCGTCGAGCTCACCGAGCGCGGCGACGAGGTCCGCGTTGTCCGCGGCGCATTCGATCGCCAGTGCTCCCTGGCCGGGAGCGGGCAGAACCGTGTCTATCGACAGGAAGTCGGTGACCTCGTCGATGCGGCCGATGCGGCTGAGGCCGGCCGCGGCCAGCACCACCGCGTCCAGCTCGCCGTCGTGCACGTACCGGATCCGGGTGTCGACGTTCCCGCGGATCGGCACGGTCTCGATGTCCAGCCCGTGGGCGCGTGCGTACGCGTTCAGCTGGGCCATGCGGCGCGGCGAGCCCGTGCCGATGCGCGCCCCGCGCGGCAGGTCGGTGAACTTCAGCGCGTCCCGGGCGACGATCACGTCGCGGGGGTCCTCGCGCACCGGTATGGCGGCCAGGACCAGGTCCTCGGGCTGCGTGGTCGGCAGGTCCTTCAGCGAGTGAACCGCGAAGTCGACCTCGCCCTTGGCCAGCGCGTCGCGCAGCGCGGTCACGAAGACTCCCGTGCCGCCGATCTGTGCGAGGTGCTCGCGGGAGACGTCGCCGTAGGTGGTGATCTCGACGAGTTCCACGGGCCGTCCGGTCACCTGGCTCACGGCGTCCGCGACCTGCCCGGACTGGGCCATGGCGAGCTTGCTGCGCCTCGTCCCCAGTCTCAGTGCCTTCGTACTCATGCCGCTCATGCCGGCCCTCGGTTCTCTGCGTTCTTCTCGGTGCTGTCCTCGGCCCGGGACACGGCGGCCACCGTCTCCTGGTCGAGGTCGAACAGGGTCCGCAGCGCGTCCGCGTACCCGGCGCCGCCGGGCTCCGCCGCGAGCTGCTTGACCCGTACGGTCGGCGCGTGCAGCAGCTTGTCGACGACGCGCTTCACGGTCTGCGTGATCTCGGCGCGGTGCTTGTCGTCCAGGCCGGGCAGCCGTCCGTCGAGCCGCGCGATCTCGCCGGCCACGACGTCGGCGGCCATGGCGCGCAGGGCGACCACGGTCGGGGTGATGTGCGCGGCCCGCTGCGCGGCGCCGAAGGCGGCGACCTCGTCGGCGACGATCCGCCGCACCTCGTCGACGTCGGCGGCCATCGGAGCGTCGGCGGAGGCCTCCGAGAGCGACTCGATGTCCACCAGGCGCACTCCGGCCAGCCGGTGCACGGCCGCGTCGACGTCCCGCGGCATCGCGAGGTCGAGCAGGAAGAGCGCGGGCTGCGGCCGGACGGGCGTGGCGACCTGCTCGGGCCTGCGGCGCTCGGGGATGCGGCCGACGGCGGCGGCGGTCGCGGCGAGCGCGACGATCAGCTCGGCGTCCGTCTCGGGGCTGCGGCGCGAGCCGACGCGCCGGTCCACGGTCGCGTTGTCGACCCAGGCCGCGTGCTGCTCCAGCGTGGCCGCGTCCATGCCGGCGACGGCGGCCTCCCCCATCACGGAGAAGCCGGTCTGCGGCACGGGGGCCTGCTGGACGGCTGCCAGGTCCAGCGGGCAGTTCGCGTCGGCGCCCACGGAGGTGGGCGGCAGCGGCCGTACGTCCGTGTCCGTGGCCGCGGTCTCCTCGTCGAAGGCGACGGCGGCGCCGGTGCGGCCCTCGACGGCCGCCGCGACCGCCTCCGCCGTCAGGACCAGGCCCGTCGCCCCGGTACAGGAGACGGCCACGTCGGCACGTGTCAGCTCGGCCGGCACCGATTCCATCGGTACCGCGCGGGCCGACACGTCCGTGCCGTCGGCCTCGGCGAGTATCTGCGCGAGCCGCTCGGCGCGGTCGAGGGTGCGGTTGGCGACGACGACCTCGGAGATCCCGGCGCGCGCCAGGGTGGCCGCGGCCAGCGACGACATGGACCCGGCGCCGATGACGAGCGCCCGCTTGCCCCGCGCCCAGTCCCGCACGTCCTCGCCCGTGGCGAGCTGCTCCAGGCCGAAGGTGACCAGGGACTGCCCGGCGCGGTCGATGCCGGTCTCGGAGTGGGCGCGTTTGCCGACCCGCAGGGCCTGCTGGAACAGGTCGTTCAGCAGCCGTCCGGCGGTGTGCAGTTCCTGCGCCCGGGCCAGCGAGTCCTTGATCTGCCCGAGGATCTGGCCCTCGCCGACGACCATCGAGTCCAGCCCGCAGGCCACCGAGAAGAAGTGGTGGACGGCGCGGTCCTCGTAGTGCACGTAGAGATAGGGAGTGAGCTCCTCCAGGCCGACCCCGCTGTGCTGGGCGAGCAGCGTGGACAGCTCGGCGACGCCCGCGTGGAACTTGTCCACGTCGGCGTACAGCTCGATCCGGTTGCAGGTGGCGAGGACGGCGGCCTCGGCGGCCGGTTCGGCCGCGACCGTGTCCTGCAACAGCTTGAACTGGGCGTCCGTGGACAGCGAGGCGCGCTCGAGCACGCTCACCGGGGCGCTGCGGTGGCTCAGTCCGACGACGAGGAGACTCATGCCGGCATCACGGCGGGCACGTCCCCGTCGGGTCCCTGGTCGGTGGAGTCGCCGCGGCCGACGGGCGCGGCGAGGGCCGCCTCGTTCAGCGCGGCCTCCTCGCCGGCCTTGCGCTGCTCGTGGAAGGCGAGGATCTGCAGCTCGATGGAGAGGTCGACCTTGCGCACGTCGACGCCGTCGGGCACGGACAGCACGGTCGGCGCGAAGTTCAGGATGGAGGTGACCCCGGCGGCCACGAGCCGGTCGCAGACCTGCTGGGCGACGGACGGCGGGGTGGTGATCACGCCGATGGACACGCCGTTGTCGGAGATGATCTTCTCCAGGCCGTCGCTGTGCTGCACGGCGATCCCGGCGACCTGCTTCCCGGCCATCGCGGGATCGGCGTCGATGAGCGCCGCGACCCGGAAGCCGCGTGAGGCGAATCCGCCGTAGTTGGCCAGCGCCGCGCCGAGGTTTCCGATGCCGACGATCACTACCGGCCAGTCCTGGGTGAGCCCGAGCTCACGGGAGATCTGGTAGACGAGATACTCGACGTCGTAGCCGACGCCCCGGGTTCCGTAGGAGCCCAGGTAGGAGAAGTCCTTGCGCAGCTTGGCGGAGTTGACCCCCGCCGCGGCCGCGAGCTCCTCGGAGGAGACCGTGGGCACCGAGCGCTCCGACAGTGCGGTCAGCGCGCGGAGGTACAGCGGAAGCCGGGCGACGGTGGCCTCGGGAATCCCTCGGCTACGGGTCGCCGGTCGGTGAGTTCGGCCAGTTGCCACGGTGCTCCTGCGGGTAGAGCGGGGCTGCAGGCGGTCACACGTTCCCAGACCGCCCCGTCGACAGCAGGCTATGTCTTTGTGAACGCGTGCACAAAGATGGTGTCCGATTTGCCCGGCCAACGTGACCGGGGTCACGCGCGTCATTCCAGGGGGCAAAACCGCCACTCTCCTCGTGAATCCCGCCCCCGAGACCGAACCGCCATCGATCCTAAGCGACGTTCGACATGGCCTTGTACTGCTCGGTCAGTTCCGTCATCCGGCCAGTTCCCGGCGCAGCCGGCCCTCGTCCACCCGCCAGAAGGTGTGCTGCCTCCCGTCCACCAGGACGACCGGAATCTGCTCCCAGTACTGGTCGTACAGGGCCCGGTCGTCGGCGATGTCCTTCTGCTCCCAGGGCACGCCGAGCTCCCCGCAGACCTTTTCGATCACGCGTTCCGCGTCGTCGCACAAATGGCAGCCGGACTTGCGGATGAGGGTGACGGACCTCTCGCCCGGGTCGGCCTTACGTCGAAAGAGGGGACTCATATCGCCATTCTCCCGCTTCCTTAACGGCAGGGCCGCGGAGAGTTCACACCCTTCGTACCTCTCGGATCCGGAACCACCGAACAGACTGGCTATGCTCACGCCATGGCCGCTCTAGGATGGCTCACTCCCCGTAGGCGCTCCGCCACGGCGCGGAGCGTGTTGGCAGGCGAGGCCTCGGCGGAGGCAGCCCGCAAGTCCACACAGGAAGCCGTGGACTCCCAGGACACCCTGGACACTTCCGGCTGGGAACCGCAGTTCCCGGTGCACGGCGACGCGATGGCCGCCGCCTTCTTCGACCTCGACAACACCGTCATGCAGGGCGCCGCGCTCTTCCACTTCGGGCGCGGCCTGTACAAGCGGAAGTTCTTCGAGACCCGCGACCTGGTCCGCTTCGCCTGGCAGCAGGCGTGGTTCCGGCTGGCCGGGGTCGAGGACCCCGAGCACATGCAGGAGGCCCGCGACTCCGCGCTGTCCATCGTGCAGGGCCACCGCGTCTCCGAGCTGATGTCGATCGGCGAGGAGATCTACGACGAGTACATGGCCGAGCGCATCTGGCCGGGCACCCGCGCCCTCGCCCAGGCGCACCTGGACGCCGGCCAGAAGGTGTGGCTGGTGACGGCGGCCCCCGTGGAGATCGCCCAGGTGATCGCCCGCCGCCTCGGCCTCACCGGCGCGCTGGGCACGGTCGCGGAGTCGGTCGACGGCGTCTACACGGGCAAGCTGGTGGGCGAGCCCCTGCACGGGCCCGCGAAGGCGGAGGCGGTGCGCGCGCTGGCCGCGGCGGAGAACCTGGACCTGTCGCGCTGCGCGGCGTACAGCGACTCCCACAACGACATCCCGATGCTCTCCCTGGTCGGCCACCCCTACGCCATCAACCCCGACGCCAAGCTGCGCAGGCACGCCCACAATCTCGACTGGCGCCTGCGCGACTACCGCACGGGCCGCAAGGCGGCGAAGGTCGGCATCCCGGCGGCGGCGGGCGTGGGCGCGGTCGCGGGCGGCACCGCGGCGGCGATCGCACTGCACCGGCGACGGCGGTAGCGCGACCGCACCGGGGGCGCGGGAGAGACGCCGGGCGGCCGGGAGAGACACAGGACGTCGGCAGACCACGAGAGACACGAAGAGCGGCCGAGACGGTACGACAATCGTCCGGCCGCTTCGTCATGCCGCCCGACAACACTCCACACCCACGAGCAAACCCGGCCGATCCGACGGTGGTACCCCCGTAACCCCCCATCCAGTCCCGTTGTCCGCGCACAGCCACAACCCGCCCGGGACCGACACGAAACTCGAACCTTTTCGATCACCAATCGCTCACCCTAGGCGACTTGATCGAGCGCCAATAGGCCACAGAAGCGACGTAATCGATGATTTGAGCAACTCGGTGTAGCAGGGCCTGCACGAAGCGTTATTCTCCTCAGACGCAATCCGGTACCCCTCCTGTCGCTACGACGGGTGAACGGTTCCGCACTGCACGTGATGGAAGCTCTGCCTCTGGGAGTCCCGTGTACCCACACGTCGGGGTTGACACCTCGGGCCTGGCTACGCTGCGCGCAACGGTCGCTACGGTCCAGGACCTGTTGCGCGGCTTCGTCCCCACCGCGTACGCCGTCCCCGCCTTCGCCACCGCCGCTCCGGCGGGCCCGTGCTACGCACTGGCGGAAGGCAGCGCCGCGGTCGGCAGAAGAGGACGCTCGACCGGCGGGCCCACCAGCACCCGCCGACCGGCCGCCGACAGCGACAGCGCCCGGATGATGGACCTCGTCGAACGCGCACAGGCCGGCGAGGCCGACGCCTTCGGGCGCCTGTACGACCAGTACAGCGACACCGTGTACCGCTACATCTACTACCGGGTGGGCGGCAAGGCGACAGCCGAGGACCTCACCAGCGAGACGTTCCTGCGCGCCCTGCGCCGCATCGGGACGTTCACCTGGCAGGGCCGCGACTTCGGCGCCTGGCTCGTCACCATCGCCCGCAACCTCGTCGCCGACCACTTCAAGTCCAGCCGATTCCGGCTGGAAGTGACCACCGGCGAGATGCTCGACGCCAACGAGGTCGAGCGCTCCCCCGAGGACTCCGTCCTGGAGTCCCTCTCCAACGCCGCGCTCCTGGACGCGGTGCGCCGGCTCAACCCCCAGCAGCAGGAGTGCGTGACACTCCGGTTCCTGCAGGGCCTGTCCGTCGCCGAGACCGCCCGCGTGATGGGCAAGAACGAGGGCGCCATCAAAACCCTGCAGTACCGGGCCGTCCGCACCCTCGCCCGGCTCCTGCCCGAAGACGCCCGCTGACCGGACCCGTCCGCAGCCTACTGTCGGCAATCCCCAACTCACTTTCAGTGAAAGTCCGTTGACTTCCCGATCCGTTCATCCGCCGTCCGTAACCCAAGTGCCGCGCCAGTCGTTGTGCGGGATACAGGCTCCCTGTGGTCACCTCCTGGCCGACCCGGATCACTCGATCGTGTGGAACCGGCCGGGGGCGTGCAACCCTCAGGACCCCCGGGGAGTCGACCGTCATGACGAGAGGAGGTGCCGCCTGTGATCGCGAACGTATCGGCACACCGGCGGGCGAACGCCTTCGCCCAGGCCCTGGAGGAGCAGTCCGACCAGAGCACGGCGGCCGAGCAGACCGAAGGATCACCGCCGGCGCCGGCCGCTGCGGACCAGACCGAGCAGGGCCATCTCCTGGCCCTCGCCACGAGTCTCGCCGAGCTGCCCAAGCCGGAACTCGACCCCCAGGTCAAGGTCGTCCAGCGGGCCCAGTTGGTCGCCGCGATGGAGGCCATGCTGCAGGCGGGCACCGCCGGAGGCGAAGCGACGGACCCCTCGGTGCCGGAGCAACGCTCCCACCGGGCGAAAGGCACACACCGGGCCGGCCCCCTGGGCAAGTTCCGCCCCCGTTCCCGCCTCGCCAAGGGCCTCACCGCGGGCGGCCTCAGCGTCGGCGTCGCGGCCGGAGCCTTCGGCGGAGTCGCCGCGGCGAGCTCCGACGCCCTCCCCGGCGACGGGCTCTACGGGCTGAAGCGCGGCATCGAGGACTTCAAGCTCAACTACCTGGCCGAAGGTGACGACGAACGCGGTCGCACCTACCTCGACCAGGCCTCCACCCGGCTCAGCGAAGCCCGCCGGCTCATGGAACGGGGCCGCAGCGGCGACCTCGACCACGAGTCCCTCGGCGAGATCCGCCGCGCCCTGAACGGCGTACAGCACGACGCGACGGAGGGCCACCGCCTCCTCCACGAGGCGTACCAACGCGACCCGGGCTCCCTGGGCCCCATCCAGGCCCTCGACGCGTTCACCCGCTCGCACCGCGAGGCCTGGGGCGCCCTGCGCGACCGCCTGCCGGTCCAGCTCGGCGACGTCAGCCAGCAGGTCTCGTCGGTCTTCGAAGCCATAGACGAAGAGGTCGCCCCGCTGCAGTCCCTGCTCCCGCAACGCCCGGCACAGGGCGGCGGCGCCCGTCACGGCTCCGGCTCGGCGTCCACCGGCGCCTCGGAGAGCAGCCGCTCGACCGCCCCCGGCACCGGCGCGGGCAAGGGCCCGTCCACCGGGGCGGGCAGCACCGGCAGCAGCCCCAGCAAGTCGTCCACCTCCGGAACCACCGGGGACGACGGCCTGCTCGGCGGCAACACCGGAGGCCTGCTCGACCCGCCGAACGACGACGGCAGCACCGACCCGACGACCACGCCTCCCAGCACCCAACCGGACGTCACCCTCCCGCCCCTGCTCCCCGGCCTGCTCCCGGGCCTGGGCATCGACGGCGAGGACGCGGGCTAGCAAGCGCGACGTCGGTGGGGGTGCCCTTTTCCGAGCAAGGGCACCCCCACCGACGTATCGCCGACTCTTCTTGCGTCTGCCGGCCTCACACCGCTGCGCGGGCCTCGCCCGGCCGCGCCGGACTCCGGCCGACGGTCCACCCGCCCACGCCGACCCACGGCAGTCCGCGCCGGCGCACAGCCGGCCGTCAGAAGAACACCGACCGCCGCTGCACCAGCAGTTTGTACAGCGTGTGCTGGATCTGTTCGCGTACCTGGTCGGTCAGGTTGAACATCAGCATCGGGTCCTCGGCTGCCTCCGGCGGGAAACCGTCCGTCGGGATGGGCTCGCCGAACTGGATCGTCCACTTGGTCGGCAGCGGGATCGCGCCCAGGGGACCCAGCCAGGGGAACGTCGGCGTCAGCGGGAAGTACGGGAAACCCAGCACCCGCGCCAGGGTCTTGGCGTTGCCGATCATCGGGTAGATCTCCTCCGCCCCGACGATCGAGCAGGGGATGATCGGAGCGCCCTGCCGCAGGGCCGTGGAGACGAAGCCGCCCCGGCCGAACCGCTGGAGCTTGTACCGCTCGCTGAACGGCTTCCCGATGCCCTTGAAGCCCTCCGGCATGACCCCCACCAGTTCGCCCTGGCCCAGCAGCCGTTCGGCGTCCTCCGCGCAGGCGAGGGTGTGACCGAGCTTGCGGGCCAGCTCGTTGACGACCGGCAGCACGAAGACGAGGTCGGCGGCCAGCAGACGCAGATGACGGCCCGCCGGATGGTGGTCGTGGACGGCGACCTGCATCATCAGGCCGTCCAGCGGCAGCGTCCCGGAGTGGTTGGCGACGATCAGCGCGCCCCCCTCGGCCGGGATGTTCTCGACGCCCTTCACCTCGACCCGGAAGTACTTCTCGTACACCGGCCGCAACAGGGACATCAGGACCTGGTCGGTCAGCTCCTCGTCGTAGCCGAAGTCGTCGACCTCGTAGTCGCCGGTGAGGCGCCGGCGCAGGAAGGACAGGCCGCCCGCGATCCGCCGCTCCAGGCTGCCGCCGCCTCCGGCCTCGTGCCCCCGATCCTCACCCGTCACGGGAACATCATCCTGCCCCGCCGCCCGAGTGGGCAGGGGCTGGACCTCCCCGACCTCGCCGATCTCCCGGACCGGCGCGGGCTCGCCGTTCTTGCGCCGGCTCCCCGTCCCCCGGCGCCGGGACGGTCGCGCCACGGCGCTCCCCCGGGACCGGTCGTCGTCGAACGGAATGACCTTGGCGTCCGCCATCGTTGATGCGCTCCTCAGTTGGCGCTCGGCGTCGGGGAATGGGCCGGGGCGTGACCGCCGCCGCCCGGCAGCGGCAGCGCGGCGATCCGGTCGACGGCCCCGGCGACGGCCTCGGGCGGCAGCAGCCCGGGCCCGTGGCTGCGCGCGAAGTCCTCGAAGGTCCCGGCCGTCGTGTAGCGCGGCGTGAACCCCAGCGTCTCGCGCATCTGCACCGTCGACACGACCCGTCCATGGGTGAGCAGCCGGATCTGCTCGGGCGAGAAGTCCGTCATGCCCAGCGTACGCACCAAGGACCCCGCCCAGGTGACGGCGGGCAGCAGCAGCGGCACGGTGGGCCGCCCGAGCCGGCGCGAGCACTGGGACAGCAGCAGCACGCCGTCGCCGGCGATGTTGAAGGTGCCGCTGTTGAGCGTGCCCCGCTCCGGCTCGTGCGAGGCGATCCGCAGCACCTCGATCACGTCGTCCTCGTGCACGAACTGCAGCCGGGGGTCGTAACCGAACACGGTGGGCAGCACGGGCAGCGAGAAGTAGGAGGCCAGCGGCGTCTCGGCGGTGGGCCCGAGGATGTTGGCGAACCTCAGCACGCACACGGCGACGTCGGGCCGTCGCCGGGCGAACCCGCGGACGTACCCCTCCACCTCGACGGCGTCCTTGGCGAAGCCGCCGCTGGGCAGCGACTTGGCGGAGGTCGTCTCGGTGAAGACGGCGGGATCGCGGGGCGCGGACCCGTAGACGTTGGTGCTGGACTTGACGACCAGCCGCTTCACGTTCGGCGACTTCTGACAGGCGCCGAGCAGCTGCATGGTCCCGATGACGTTGGTCTCCTTGACCGTGGTCCGGCTGCCGCTGCCCAGCGCCGTCGCCGTCACGTCCAGGTGGACGACCGTGTCGGCGCCGGTCTCGGCGAGCACCCGCGCGATCGTCGGCTGGCGGAGGTCGGCCTGGATGAAGTCGGCGCCTCCGAGATGGTGCTCGGGTGACACGGCGTCGACGGCGATCACACGGTCGACCTGTGGGTCCCGCTGGATCCGTCGTACGAACCGACCCCCCAGCTGACGGGCCACTCCGGTAACGAGCACGACCTTTCCCAAGATCAGCGCCTTCCTTCCGTCCTGGAACCGCCTGGCTACCCTGCCGCGTTCCCGTCTCCGGGCCAACTTATCGGGTCGATATTGCGCTGTGATGACCGCCCGATGCACGACGTGACCAAAACAGTCGGTCGTACGTCCGGATCAGCCATGATGCCCGTCCGGACATACGCACGGCGTTCAGCCGGGCGCACAGAGCCTGGATATACGTGTGGCCCCCCACCGATAACACGGTGGGGGGCCACACGACGCCTACGCGGCTCGCGTCGCGAAGAAGTAAGTTCGTTCGCCTACTACTTCTTGTTGCGACGCTGAACGCGCGTGCGCTTGAGCAGCTTGCGGTGCTTCTTCTTGGCCATCCGCTTGCGCCGCTTCTTGATAACAGAGCCCACGACTACCCTCGCTCACTTCTCATCACTCGGTGCTGGGCGCCATGGGCCCATACGACCTACGAGGGGCTAGCCTACCCGCCCGAGCGCTGAGGTCGTAATCGAGAGCCGGAGAGGCCCGGGACGGCCCTGCGGCCGGACCCCTCCGCCCTGTCGGCCTGCCCTGTGGACAGGCCCGGCCGTCAGGCGGTTTCCACCCCCACATAGCTCTCGCGGAGGTACTCGTGAACCGCTTGCTCGGGGACGCGGAAGGACCGCCCCACCCGGATCGCGGGCAGATGACCGCTGTGCACCAGCCGGTACACGGTCATCTTCGACACTCGCATCACCGAGGCGACTTCCGCCACGGTAAGGAACTGAACCTCGTTCAGAGGCCTCTCGCCAGCTGCAGCCATGACACACCTGAACCTTCCGCACTCGACTCGACGGCCACCGGCTTCCCCTTCCGGTGACTCTTCGTCGCTGCGTGCTCACTCCCCAATGTAGGGGCGGGTGATGCGAGTGGGGAAGAGGTGCACCCATCAGCGGCCTACTGTGACAGACACGCTCGATTGAGTACGTAGCGGGTCAGCGGCCTGTAGTAATCGGACCGCACGGCGTCATCAAGTGGAACGACCACGGAGACGGTCCCCTCGGCCTCCCCCACGAACAGCGCGGGATCGTCGGTGTCCGCCAGACCGATGGCCTCGAACCCCAGCTGACCTGCCCCGCAGACCCATCCGTGGTCCCCGATCACGAGCTCGGGCAGCCGTCCGCCGGCCTCCGCCGCCGCGGCGAGCGCCACCCGAACCGGCAGCGGAGAATGACTGTGCGCACCGGTCGCACAACCGGCGCGCTCGGCACCGGCCTCCCGGACGACGGCGACGCCCCGTACGTACTCGAGGTTGTGGGTGCGTAGACCGAACCGGGTCGTTATGTCGACACAGTGACCCTGCGCCGGGGTGAGGACATCACATCCCGCCGACGACAAAGCGTCCGCAAGACCGGCGTAGAACCCCAGCAGCCGATGCGGATGCCCGGTGCCGATGAGCACGGCGGCGCCACGCTGGGCGACCGAGGCCAGCCGCTCCGCGAAGGCGTCCAGAGCCGCCAACGTCCGCTCGGGGTCGATCACATCATGCCCGGAGACACAGTCGGGGTCGGCCGAGACCCCGCACTTGTCCGCCATCAACGCGATCAGATCCCGCTGCCCCCAACTCCACTGGGGATCAAGCCCGATCAGCACCCGCGGATCCCGGGCGGCGAACAGCCGGTAACTCCGCAGACTCTCCTCCCTGGAGGTCGCCACCGCTCCGGCCAACCGCGCAGCCAGCAGATGCGCCCGAAGGGCCCCGGTACTCAACACGGGAGCGATGCTGGCGGACAAAGCACGAACAGGGGGAGGAAACGGGAGAACAACGCACGGTCGGCGTAAGCGACGAACAACCGGCCAGCGCGGTGCGCTTCGGCCCCTGGGACAGGGACGCGGAAACAGAGTACGCGGAACAGGGGACGCGGGACGGAGAGGGCCAGAGAAGCCCCTGGGCGCCCGCCCCTACGCCAGCAGCCCCCGCAACGGGAACACGGCCCGCCGGGTGGCCAACACGGCCTGATCCAGCCGATCGGCGGGGTCGTACCCCGCGTCCCACTCCGCCCACCCCACGGGCCACCGCCCGTCGGTCATCCGCACCGGCCCCAACTGCCGGGTACGGGCGAACACCTCCTGCCGCCACCCCTCCGGGATCACCGTCTCCGGAGCGACGGGCGCCCCGGCGGCCACCCCCACCAGATGCGCCCACGACCGCGGCACCACCTCCACCACCGCGTAGCCGCCCCCGCCCAACGCGACCCACTTCCCCCCGGCGTACTCGTGCGCCAGATCGTGGCAGGCCACCTGCACCGCCCGCTGCGCGTCGAGAGACACCGCGAGATGAGCCAGCGGATCCTCGAAGTGCGTGTCGGCCCCGTGCTGCGTCACCAGCACATCCGGCCGGAAGTCGGCGATCAGCTCCGGCACCACCGCGTGAAACGCGCGCAACCAGCCCGCGTCCCCGGTCCCCGCCGGCAGGGCGACGTTCACCGCCGAACCCTCCGCCGCCTCGCCACCGGTCTCCTCCGGCCAACCCGTCTGCGGAAACAACGTACGGGGATGCTCGTGCAGCGAGATCGTCAGCACCCGCGGATCGTCCCAGAACGCCGCCTGCACGCCGTCCCCGTGATGCACGTCCACGTCCACGTACGCGACCCGCTCGGCCCCGAGCTCCAGCAACCGGGCGATGGCCAACGAGGCGTCGTTGTAGATGCAGAACCCCGACGCACCCCCCGGCATCGCATGGTGCAACCCGCCCGAGAAGTTCACCGCGTGCAACGCCGTCCCCCGCCACACGGCCTCCGCGGCCCCCACGGACAGTCCGGCGATCAGAGCGGACACCTCGTGCATCCCCGCGAAGGCCGGATCGTCCATCGTCCCCAGCCCGTAGGCCTGGTCCGCCGCCCCCGGGTCCGCCGACGCCGCCTTCACGGCGTCGACGTAGTCCTCCCGGTGCACGAGCCGCAGCGTCGACTCCCCGGCGGGCTTCGCCGCGACGACGTCCAACTCCCGGTCGAGCCCCAGGGCCCCGACCAGCCTCCGGGTCAGATCCAGCCTGACCGGATCCATCGGATGCTCGGGCCCGAAGTCATAGCCCGTTACTGCCTCGTCCCACATCAGCTGTGCGCGGCCGCTCATGCCCGCCACCGTATCGGTCCGGTTGAGCGGCGAACGACCGGGCGTACACCAACGTCACCAGCACCAACACCATCGGCACCACCATCGCCCCCCGATACGTCCAGGCGTCCCCCAACGCCCCGACCAACGGCGAACCGATCAGGAACCCGACGTAGTTGAAGACATTGAGACGAGCGATCGCCGCGTCCGACGCCCCCGGGAACAACCGCCCCGCCGCCGCGAACGTCTGCGGCACCAGCACACACAGCCCCAGCCCCACCAACGTGAACCCGAGCATCCCCACCCACGCCCCGGGCGCGCCCGCCACCACCGCGAACCCGCCCGCCGCCACCAGCGCCCCCACCCGCACCACGGCCGCCGCGCCGAACCGCCGTACCCCGAAGTCCCCGATGGCCCGCCCGAGCAGCGTGGTCACCATGTACACGTTGTACGGGACGGTCGCCAGCTGCTCCGAACTCCCCAGCACGTCCTGCAGATACTTCGCACTCCAGTTGGAGACCGTCGAGTCCCCGATGTAGGCGAAGGTCATCACCAGACACAGCGGCAGCAACATCGTGAAGACGACTCCCGAGCCACCGCTCCCCGACCTCTCGTCCCCCGCTTCGGCCACCGCCCCGACGTCCGCGCCCCCGTCGACGTACCACCGGCTCCCCACCAGAGCGGCCGGCAACAGCACGGCCACCACCGGCAGGTACGACACCCACAGCGCGAGGTGCCAGTGCGCGCCCACCCACGCCAGCGAGGCCCCCACGATCCCGCCCAGGCTGTACACGGCGTGGAAACCGAGCATGATGCTGCGCCCGTACTGCCGCTGCAGACTCACCCCGAGCATGTTCATCGAGGCGTCCAGCGCCCCCACCGCGAGCCCGAACACCGCCAGGGCGGCCCCCAGCTCCGCCATTCCCCGCCCCGCCCCGACACCCAGCAGGGCCAGCAGCACCACCGGCTGGGACCAGCGCAGCAACCGGCTCGGCGGTATGCGCTTCACCAGCTGCTCGGTCGTGACGCTCCCGACACCGGCCAGCACAGGCACGGCCGCGAGAAAGGCCGGCAGCAGCGCGTCCGAGACGTCGTACCGGTCCTGGATGGCCGGGATCCGGGTCACGAGCAGAGCGAACGCGGCCCCCTGCGCGAAGAAGCTGAACGCCAAAGAGGCCCTACCGCGCCGCAGCACATCTGTCATGGCGGCGAGCGTAGGGCCCCGGCGTACTCGTGGGTAGATCCAGCCAAAGATGAATTCTCCTCAGCTTTGCCGGACTCACCGGGCGAGGGCGACCTCGGGCATCTCCACCTCGGCCTCGGCGTCCAGCCCGGCCTTCGCCTCGAAGGCGACCATGGCCTCCATCGGTCCGGCCCCCAGCGCCCCGCCGAGCACGATCCCCAGCGCAATCGCCACCACCATGACCACCGACCCCAGCCACACCATCGTGTCCACCGGCACGGTGAACGCGCCCACCACCCGCACGACGCACTCGACGAGCAGCACCGCACCCCAGACCAGCGAGAAGGCCCTCTCCCGCCGCCGGAAGTCGGCCGACGCGGTCGACACACCGCTCTCCAGCCGCTCCCACGCCGCCGCCCTGATCGCGTCGCTCTTCACCAGGAACGGCTTGAGGGCGGCGGTCATCATCGGCCTGCCCAGCGCCACGGACACCAGGATGCCGATCCCTACCGTGCTGCTGACCCCGCTGTCCTTGGCCAGCATCAGCCGCGGATCCCCCGAGACGAAGCTCAGCGCCAGGCCGACCACGTTGACGACGAGGATGAGCCCGGCGAGGCCGTTGACCGTCCGCTCCCTGACCACGCTCCACAGGGTCCGCCCGGCCGGCAGCACGCTGCTCCAGGCGAGAGCGGCGAACGTGCTCATCCCGAACGCGCCCTTGAACAGGTAGTACGACCCGAGCGGCACCGCCACGTCCACGAGGAGCGGGCCGAAGGCGTTCTGCTTCTTGTGCTGGTTCGTCGTCATGCACACAGCTTCGCCGCCGGCGGGGGTCGCCCAGTAGAAACGATCGTCCGGAGCTAGGCATGACAATTGTCAGCCCCGTCGGCGTGCCGGCCGTCAGACCAGCAGGTCAGCCAACTTCCCCATGTCGGAGAAGAGTTGCGTGGCACCCGCGAGCTTCGCGGCCGGAGTCATCGCGGTGAACCCGTACACGTCCATCCCCGCCGCCACGGCCGCCTGCACGCCCAGCGGACTGTCCTCCACGACCACGCAACGCCCCGGAGCCACACCCATCCGCTCGGCCGCGTACAGGAACAGATCGGGGGCCGGCTTCCCCTTCCCCACGTCCTGCGAGCTGAAGACGCGGTCCTCCGTGAACCACCGGTCCAGCCCGGTCTTCCGATGCCCGACGCGGATCCGCTCGTGGCTCCCCGAGGACGCCACGCAGTACGGCACCCCGTCCGCGGCCAGCTTCGCGAGGACGTCCAACGCTCCGGCCACGGGCTCCAGCTCGGCCTCGAAGGCCGCGAACACCCGCCGGTGAAAGGTGTCGTCGAACTCCGCCGGCAGCCGCCGACCGGTGCGCTCCTGGACCAGGTCGTGGATCCGGTGCATCGCGGACCCCATGTAGTCCCGGATGGAGTCCTCGTAGGACGTGGGGTGCCCGAGCTCGGTCAGATAGGCGGCCAGAAGTCTGTTGGAGATCGGCTCACTGTCGACGAGCACGCCGTCGTTGTCGAAGATCACCAGGTCGTAGCGCATGCCAGAACCCTAAACGAACCCGGAACGCAGAAAACCCCCGCACCATGAGGTGCGGGGGTCTCCCACAATATTTGTTCGGCGGTGTCCTACTCTCCCACAGGGTCCCCCCTGCAGTACCATCGGCGCTGTAAGGCTTAGCTTCCGGGTTCGGAATGTAACCGGGCGTTTCCCTCACGCTATGACCACCGAAACACTATGAAACTGTTCAGCCGCACCATGCCGTGACCATGGCATGGGGCCGTTCGTGGTTTCAGAACCAACACAGTGGACGCGAGCAACTGAGGACAAGCCCTCGGCCTATTAGTACCAGTCAGCTTCACCCATTACTGGGCTTCCACATCCGGCCTATCAACCCAGTCGTCTACTGGGAGCCTTACCCCATCAAGTGGGTGGGAATACTCATCTCGAAGCAGGCTTCCCGCTTAGATGCTTTCAGCGGTTATCCCTCCCGAACGTAGCCAACCAGCCATGCCCTTGGCAGAACAACTGGCACACCAGAGGTTCGTCCGTCCCGGTCCTCTCGTACTAGGGACAGCCCTTCTCAATATTCCTGCGCGCACAGCGGATAGGGACCGAACTGTCTCACGACGTTCTAAACCCAGCTCGCGTACCGCTTTAATGGGCGAACAGCCCAACCCTTGGGACCGACTCCAGCCCCAGGATGCGACGAGCCGACATCGAGGTGCCAAACCATCCCGTCGATATGGACTCTTGGGGAAGATCAGCCTGTTATCCCCGGGGTACCTTTTATCCGTTGAGCGACGGCGCTTCCACAAGCCACCGCCGGATCACTAGTCCCGACTTTCGTCCCTGCTCGACCCGTCGGTCTCACAGTCAAGCTCCCTTGTGCACTTACACTCAACACCTGATTGCCAACCAGGCTGAGGGAACCTTTGGGCGCCTCCGTTACTCTTTAGGAGGCAACCGCCCCAGTTAAACTACCCATCAGACACTGTCCCTGATCCGGATCACGGACCCAGGTTAGACATCCAGCACGACCAGAGTGGTATTTCAACGACGACTCCACAACCACTGGCGTGGCCGCTTCAAAGTCTCCCACCTATCCTACACAAGCCGAACCGAACACCAATATCAAACTGTAGTAAAGGTCCCGGGGTCTTTCCGTCCTGCTGCGCGAAACGAGCATCTTTACTCGTAGTGCAATTTCACCGGGCCTATGGTTGAGACAGTCGAGAAGTCGTTACGCCATTCGTGCAGGTCGGAACTTACCCGACAAGGAATTTCGCTACCTTAGGATGGTTATAGTTACCACCGCCGTTTACTGGCGCTTAAGTTCTCAGCTTCGCCAAGACGAATCTTGACTAACCGGTCCCCTTAACGTTCCAGCACCGGGCAGGCGTCAGTCCGTATACATCGCCTTACGGCTTCGCACGGACCTGTGTTTTTAGTAAACAGTCGCTTCTCGCTGGTCTCTGCGGCCACCCCCAGCTCACCGTGTAAAACGGATCACCAGACGTGGCCCCCCTTCTCCCGAAGTTACGGGGGCATTTTGCCGAGTTCCTTAACCATAGTTCACCCGAACGCCTCGGTATTCTCTACCTGACCACCTGAGTCGGTTTAGGGTACGGGCCGCCATGAAACTCGCTAGAGGCTTTTCTCGACAGCATAGGATCATCCACTTCGCCACAATCGGCTCGGCATCAGGTCTCAGACTAT